>JAJYHA010000457.1 GCA_021784995.1 Myxococcales bacterium | reverse complement strand
TCATGGGCGCCTGCTCGCCCTCGCTCTGCCGGAACGCGATGACGTTCCCGACCGCCTCGGCGTACGTCGAGACGCCCGCCTCCTGCTGCCAGGCGTCGACGAAGCGATCGAACACCCGGTCGAGCGCGGCGTCGACCCCCGCGATGGCGCCGCTCCGGTACTCGGCGACCGCGTCGGCGACGGCGCGGTCGAAGCCGGACCGCGCCAGCCAGGCGTCGGCCGCGGCGTACTCCTCCTCGCACGGCGCGTAGAGCTGGTGGCCGCTCAGCTCCTCCACGCCGGCGCGGTGGAACTGGCGCAGGATGGCCAGGAACGCGACCCGGTACGTGGGGACGGCGAGGTTCGTCGCGCCGAGCACGAAGGGCTGATCCCGCTCGTCGCTGCGGCCGTCGAGGAGCGTCGCCGACTCGGCGTCGGTGCGGGCGACGACGATCCCGGGCACGCCCATGACGTCGAGCTGGAAGCGCGCCGCCGAGAGCCGCTTGAGCTGCTCGTCCTCCGCCACCAGGACCTTGCCCCCCTGGTGGCCGCACTTCTTCACGCCCGGCTTCTGGTCCTCGATGTGGTAGCCCGGGACGCCCACCTCGACGAAGCGGCGGATCAGGTTGCGGACGTGCGCGTCGCCGCCGTGGCCGGTGTCGGCGTCGGCGATGATGAAGGGCCGGAAGTCGACCGCGGGGGTGGCGCGCCGCTGCTCCTCCGTCATGCGCGCGCGCGTGTGGTACTGGTTGCGGTCAGCCGTCAGCAGCGCGCGCACGATCGCCGCCGCCTCGTCCGGGACCTGGCTCAACGGATAGCTGGCGAGGTCGGGCCCCGGATCCTCGTGGGACGAGCCCTTGGCCGAGGTGGCCCAGCCGCCGAGGTAGATGCCCTCGATCCCCATCTTCTTGATGGCCACCGCCTGGCCGGGCGAGTAGGGGCCGAAGGTGGTGATGCAGCGCCGCTCCTCGAAGAGCTGGCGCAGGCGGGCGTAGAACGCCTCGGCGGCGGTGCGCGCCACCGTGTGATCGAGGCGGATGGTCCCGCGTTGCTCGATCACCTCGCGCGCCGAGTACACCCGGCGGATCCCGCGGAACCGCGGGCTGGCGAACCACTCGCGCAGCGCATCCACTTCCCTGTCGAGGTCCATCTCTCCTCCTGCCCCAGCCGGCGGCGGGGCCCGGGTCGTGCCGCCGGATGGCGGCCGCCCGAGGTGCGGGCAGGGGTTCTAGCGGGGAGTGAATGCCGCGGCCCGTCGGAGACCGGGAGCTCGTGGCGCCCGCGACGCACCCGGAACGGGCGCGGTCGCCAGGACCCGCCCGGGAGGGGTGTTCGTGCCGCTCCGGCGCCGCGGCCCGCCTAGCCCGATGCTTCCGGGGGCTCCTCGGCCTCGAGCGTGAGGAGCTCCCCGCCCTCGCCCACGAGGGCGCCGGCGCCGAAGTGGACGTCCGCCACCCGGCCGTCCCGGGGCGAGGTGACGGTGTGCTCCATCTTCATCGCCTCCAGGATGAGGAGCGGCTGCCCCTTCTGGACCGTCGCGCCCGCCTCCACCATCACCGCGATGACCTTCCCCGGCATGGGGGCCCTGAGGTTGCCTGCGTCCACCTCGCGCTCGGCGGCGGCGTCGGGGTCGTGCAGCGTGAGCCGGTGCCCGCGGCCGTGGGTCATCACCACGATCTCGTCGCCGCTCCGGACGACGGTGGCGCGCACGCGGGCGCCGCCGAGGTCGACGACGAGGTCGTCCGGTCCGCTGCGCTCGCCGCGCACGACCAGCCGCGCCCCGGGCAGCTCCAGCTCGAGGCCGTCGGGCCGGTAGTGCGCGACGACGCGCACCAGCGCGCCGCCGTCCACGAAGGTGAGGGCGTGGTGGTGGTCGGCGTTGAGCCGCCAGCCGTCCGTCGCGCCCCAGGGCGAGTGGGGATCGCCCGAGGCGCGGGCGGCCCGCTCGGACTCCTCCGCCCGGCGCAGGAGGACGTCCAGGGTGGCGGTCGCGAGCACCGCGTCGCTGGCCGGCCCCTCGTCGCCCACCAGCTCGCCGCGGTGGCGATCGATGAAGCGGGTGTCCAGCTCGGCGGCGGCGTAGGCCGGGTGCGCCGCCACCGCGCCGAGGAAGGCGAGGTTGGTGGTCACCCCCACCACCTGGTACTCGGCCAGCGCGGCCCGGAGCCTCCGCACGGCCCCCGCCCGATCGCCGTCCCACACCACCAGCTTGGCGATCATCGGGTCGTAGTGGATCGTGACCGCGTCGCCCTCCCGCACGCCGATGTCGACGCGGACGTGGGCCGAGGCCACGGGCGGGCGCAGGTGCGAGAGCACGCCCGTGGAGGGCAGGAACTCGCGCGAGGGGTCCTCGGCGTAGACGCGCGCCTCGATGGCGTGCCCGGTGATGGCGAGCTGGTCCTGGCGCAGCGGGAGCGGCTCCCCGCAGGCGACGCGCAGCTGCCACTCCACCAGGTCCTGGCCGGTGATCATCTCGGTCACCGGGTGCTCCACCTGGAGGCGCGTGTTCATCTCCATGAAGTAGAAGCGGCCGTCCTCGTCGAGCAGGAACTCCACCGTGCCCGCGCCGACGTACCCGATGGCGTTCGCCGCCGCGACCGCCGCGGCGCCCATCTCGGCGCGCAGCGCCGGCGAGACGCCGGGCGCCGGCGCCTCCTCCAGCACCTTCTGGTGCCGCCGCTGGATGGAGCAATCGCGCTCGAAGAGGTGGAGGGCGCTCCCCCGCGTGTCGGCGAAGACCTGGATCTCGACGTGCCGGGGGCGCGTCAGGTAGCGCTCCAGGAGCACGCGGTCGTCGCCGAACGCGGCCAGGGACTCGCGGCGGGCGCCCGCCAGCGCGTCCGCGAAGGAGGCCGCCTCGTTCACGGCGCGCATGCCCTTGCCGCCGCCGCCGGCGCTCGCCTTCACCAGGACCGGCCAGCCGATGCGGGCCGCCTCGGCCGCGAGGCGCGCCGCGGACTGATCGTCACCGTGGTACCCGGGGACGAGCGGGACGCCCGCCCGCTCCATCAGCTGCTTGGCGGCGCTCTTGGAGCCCATGGCGCGGATGGCGGCGGGGGGCGGGCCGACGAAGACCAGCCCCGCCGCGGCGCACGCCTCGGCGAAGGCGGCGTTCTCGGACAGGAACCCGTAGCCCGGGTGGACCGCTCGGGCCCCGCTGCGGAGCGCCGCCTCCACCAGGGCGGCGCCGTCGAGGTAGCTGTCGCGCGCGGGCGGAGGACCGACGCGGTAGGCCTCGTCCGCCATGGCCACGTGGCGCGCGTGCTCGTCGGCGTCGGAGTAGACCGCCACCGTCCGCACGCCCAGCCGCCGCGCGGTGCGGATGACGCGGCAGGCGATCTCGCCCCGGTTCGCGATGAGGATCTTGTCGAACATGAGGGTCACATGCGGAAGACGCCGAAGGTGGTCCGCTCGATGGGCGCGTTGAGGGCGGCGGAGAGCCCGAGCGCGAGCACCTTGCGGGTCTCGGCCGGATCGACGATGCCGTCGTCCCACAGGCGCGCGGTCGCGTAGTAGGGGTGCCCCTGGGTCTCGTACTGCTCGCGGATGGGGGCCCGGAACGCCTCCTCCTCCTCGCGGGACCAGACCTCGCCTCGCGCCTCCATGGCGTCGCGCTTCACCTGGGCGAGCACGCTCGCGGCCTGCTCGCCCCCCATCACCGACACCCGGGCGTTGGGCCACATCCACAGGAAGCGGGGGGAGTAGGCGCGCCCGCACATGCCGTAGTTCCCCGCGCCGAAGCTCCCGCCGAGGATGAAGGTGAACTTGGGGACCCGCGCGCAGGCGACGGCGGTGACCATCTTGGCGCCGTCCTTGGCGATGCCGCCCGCCTCGTACTTCGAGCCGACCATGAAGCCGGTGATGTTCTGCAGGAAGACGAGCGGGATCCCGCGCTGCGCGCACAGCTCGACGAAGTGCGCCCCCTTCAGCGCCGACTCGGAGAAGAGGATGCCGTTGTTGGCGACGATCCCCACCGGGTAACCCCACACGTGGGCGAACCCGCAGACGAGCGTGGTGCCGTAGAGCCGCTTGAACTCGTCGAGCTCGGAGCCGTCCACCACGCGCGCGATGACCTCGCGGACGTCGTAGGGCCTGCGCACGTCGGTCGGGATGACGCCGTGGATCTCGGCCGGATCGTGGCGGGGCTCCGCCGGCGCGCGCAGCGCCAGCTCGGGCCGCTTCACGCCGTTGAGGTTGGCGACGATCCGCCGCGCGATGCGCAGGGCGTGCCCGTCGTCCAGGGCGTAATGGTCGGTCACGCCCGAGGTCCGGCTGTGGACGTCGGCTCCGCCCAGGTCCTCGGCCGACACCACCTCGCCGGTGGCGGCCTTCACCAGCGGCGGGCCGCCCAGGAAGATGGTCCCCTGGCGGCGGACGATGACGCTCTCGTCCGACATGGCGGGCACGTAGGCGCCGCCGGCGGTGCACGACCCCATCACCACCGCGATCTGCGGGACGCCCGCCGCCGAGAGGTTCGCCTGGTTGTAGAAGATGCGCCCGAAGTGCTCGCGGTCGGGGAAGACCTCGTCCTGCTGGGGCAGGTTGGCGCCGCCGGAGTCGACGAGGTAGACGCACGGGAGGCGGTTCTGCAGCGCGATCTCCTGCGCGCGCAGGTGCTTCTTCACGGTGAGCGGGTAGTACGAGCCGCCCTTGACCGTCGCGTCGTTCGCCACCACCACGCACTCGCGGCCGCTCACGCGCCCGATGCCGGTCAGGACCCCGGCCGAGGGGACCTCGCCTCCGTACATCCCGTGCGCCGCGAGCTGCGAGAGCTCCAGGAAGGGCGCGCCCACGTCGAGCAGCTGGCGGATCCGATCGCGCGGCAGGAGCTTGCCGCGCTCGGTGTGCTTGGTGCGGGCTCGCTCGCCGCCGCCGAGCTCGACCGCCGCCACCCTGGCGCGCAGGTCGGCGACCAGCGCGCGCATCGCGTCGGCGTTGCGGCGGAACTCAGCCGACCGGGGGTCGACCGTGGTCTCGAGGGCGCTCATGCGGCGAGATTCCTGGGGCGGGGGCCGAGGGTCACGCGGTCTCGTGGAACAGCTCGCGGCCGATCAGCATGCGCCGGATCTCGCTCGTGCCGGCCCCGATCTCGTAGAGCTTCGCGTCGCGCAGGAGGCGGCCCGTCGGGTAGTCGTTGATGTAGCCGTTCCCGCCCAGGCACTGGATCGCCTCGAGCGCCATGTGGGTGGCGCGCTCCGAAGCATAGAGGATCGCGCCCGCCGCGTCCTTGCGCGCGGTCTTCCCGGCGCTGCACTGCCGCGCCACGGCGTACACGTAGGAGCGGCACGCGCTCAGGGTGGTGTACATGTCGGCCAGCTTGGCCTGCATGAGCTGGAACTCGCCGATGGGTTGCCCGAACTGCTTCCGCTCGTGGACGTAGGGGAGGACCACGTCGAGGCACGCCTGCATGATGCCGAGCGGACCGCCGGCCAGCACCAGCCGCTCGTAGTCGAGCCCGCTCATGAGCACGTTCACGCCGCGCCCCACGGCGCCGAGCACGTTCTCCTCCGGCACCTCGCAGTCCTCGAAGAGGAGCTCGCAGGTGTCGGAGCCCCGCATCCCGAGCTTGTCCAGCTTCTGGGCGGTCGAGAAGCCGGGGAACTCGCGCTCGACCAGGAACGCGGTGATGCCGCGCGGGCCGGCGGCCGGGTCGGTCTTGGCGTACACGACCATGACGTCCGCGTGGGGGCCGTTGGTGATCCACATCTTGCTGCCGTTCAGGAGGTAGCGGTCGCCGCGCCGCTCGGCCCGCAGCTTCATGTTCACCACGTCGGAGCCGGCGCCCGGCTCGCTCATGGCCAGCGCGCCCACGTGCTCGCCCGAGACCAGCTTCGGCAGGTAGCGGCGCTTCTGGCGCTCGCTCCCGTTGCGGTGGATCTGGTTCACGCACAGGTTCGAGTGCGCGCCGTACGCGAGCCCCACCGCGGCCGACGCCCGGCTGATCTCCTCCATGGCGACGACGTGCTCGAGGTAGGTCATGCCCGCGCCGTCGTACTCCGGGTCGACGGTGACGCCGAGGAGCCCGAGCGCCCCGAGCTTCCGCCACAGGTCCATGGGGAAGTGGTTGGCGCGGTCGATGGCCGCCGCGCGCGGCGCGATCTCCTCGGCCGCGAACTGGCGCACCGTCTCGCGGAGGAGCTCGGCCGTCTCGCCCAGCCCGTGATCGAGGCCCGGGTAGCGCAGCGCGGCGATCACCGCGTCGCCGGCCGGTGCCCTCCGGTCGACGGCGGCGCCCAGGGGCTGCACGTTCGTCTCGAGGCCCATCGGGTCCATGCGTCCTCCTCCGGTCCGGCGCCGGAGCGCCACGGCCCCCGGCGATCCGTCGAGGAGCGTACGGCCGCGGCCGGCGCAGAGCGCGCCAGAGAGGTTGCAGATCCTGCCAATCGGTGGGAGAGTGACACGATGGTCCGGACGCCGCCGCCGGCCCGCCCGCCTCCCCGCGCCGAGCGCCCGGCCGCCACCCCTGTCGCCTTCGTGCGCGCGGTGGTTCAGGGATTCCAGCGCTATGGCGTCGACCCCGGCGACGCCCTCCGGGCGGCACAGATCGCGCCAGCTCAGCTCGCGAGCGAGCGGGCGTTCATCACGGCGCGCCAGATGGAGATCCTGGCCGGCGCCGCCATGCAGCAGCTCGACGACGAGGCGCTGGGGTGGTTCTCGCGCCGGCTGCCCTGGGGCAGCTACGGCATGCTGTGCCGCGCCTCGCTCACCTCGCCCACGCTCGGCGTCGCGCTGAAGCGCTGGTGCCGGCACCACCGGCTCCTGACCGAGGACGTCGTGCTCCGGCTCGAGGTCTCGGGTCACGTGGCCACGCTCTCCATCGCGGAGCACCGCGCCTTCGGGGAGCTGCGCGAGTTCTGCCTCATGACCCTGCTCCGCTACGTCCACGGCTACGCCTGCTGGGCGGTCGACTCGCGCATCCCGCTCCTCGAGGTGGAGTTCCCGTTCGCGGCGCCGCCCCACGCCGACGTGTACGCGCTGCTCTTCCCGGGCGCGGTGCGGTTCGGGGCGCCCCGGGCCGGCCTCCGCTTCGACGCCCACTACCTGGCGCTCCCCATGCGCCGCGACGAGCGCGCGCTGCAGCTCATGCTCGAGCGGGCGCTGCCGCTGACCGTCCTCCAGTACCGGCGCGATCGCCTGCTGGTGCGGCGCGTCCGCCAGCTCCTGCGCGGACGGGCGGACCGCTTCCGGAACGCCGCGGACCTGGCGCGCCACCTCCACGTCTCGGTGCGGACCCTCCACCGCCACGTCCGCGAGGAGGGGGCCTCGCTGCAGGCGCTCAAGGACGAGGCGCGCCGCGACGCGGCGATCGAGCTGCTCTTCCGCAGCGGGCGCTCGGTGAAGCAGATCGCCTGGGAGGTCGGGTTCCGCAACGAGAAGAGCTTCGCCCGCGCCTTCCGCGCCTGGACCGGGAAGGCGCCCGCCGACTACCGCCGCGACGCCGCGTCGCGGTGATCCCGGCCGCTCGCGTTCCGCGTCGCGGAACCGGGCCA
>JAJYHA010000411.1 GCA_021784995.1 Myxococcales bacterium | reverse complement strand
CCGATCTCGTCGCGCGCGGCGCCATCGCGGTGCTCGGCAACCACGACGAGGCGGCGCTCACCGGGCGGGTGGAGAGCATGAACCCGGTGGCGGCGGAGGCGATCGCCTGGACGCGCGGGCGGCTCGGCGACGCGCACCGTGCGTTCCTCGCCGCGCTGCCGCTCACGGTCCGGCGCGACGACGCCGTCTTCGTGCACGCCAGCGCCGCCTCGCCGAGGTCCTGGACCTACGTGACCGATCCGACGCAGGCCTCCCACTGCATGGACGCGGCGCGGGCGCGCTACGTCTTCTGCGGGCACGTCCACGAGCCGATGCTCTACTTCACGGGCGCGGCGGGCCGGCCGTTGCCCTTCGAGCCGGTGCCCGACGTGGTCATCCCGGTGCCGCCCCGCCGGCGGTGGCTCGCCATCGCCGGCGCGGTGGGCCAGCCGCGCACCGGGACGCCCTGGGCGCGCTACGCGGTGGTCGACCTGGAGAGAGCGGTCATCACCTTCCTGAAAGTGGCGTACGATTGGCGCGCCGCCGCCGCGAAGGTGCGCGCCGCCGGGTTGCCGGACCGGCTCGCGCTTCGCCTCGAACGCGGAAAGTGAGCGTGCCGTGACGAGCCTCGCCGAGCCGGGCGACGTCATCGACGGGTTCCGGATCGAGGAGCGGATCCACAGCGGCGGGATGGGCGTCGTGTTCCGGGTGAGCGGGCGCGACGTCGGCTTTCCCATGGTCATGAAGATGCCGCGCCTGGGGCCCGGCGAGCCCGCGGCGAGCGTCATCACCTACGAGGTCGAGGAGATGATCCTCTCGGCCCTGCACGGCCCCCACGTGCCGCGCTTCGTCGCGGCCGGCGACCTGGCCGAAGTCGCCTACCTGGTGATGGAACTCGTGGAGGGGCGGTCGCTCGCCGAGTGGATCGGAAAGGGACCGGTGGCGGTGGAGGAGGTGGCGCGCCTGGGGAGCGCCATCGCCGCGGCGCTCCACGCGATCCACCTCCAGGACGCCATCCACCTCGACCTCAAGCCGTCCAACGTCATCATCCGCCCGACCGGCGAGGCCGTGCTCATCGACTTCGGCCTGGCGCACCACGGTCACTACCCCGACCTGCTGGCGGAGGAGCTGCGTCACCCGGTCGGCTCGGCGCCGTACATCTCCCCCGAGCAGCTCCTGGGGGTCCGGAGCAACCCGCGGAGCGACGTCTTCGCGCTGGGGGTAATCCTGTACGAGCTCGCCACGGGGAAGCTCCCCTTCGGCAGCCCCACCTCCCGGCCCGGGCTGCGCAAGCGCATGTACCGCGACCCGGCGCCGCCGCGGAGCCTCGTGCCGGCCGTCCCGGAGTGGCTGCAGGAGGTGATCCTCCACTGCCTGGAGCCGGACGCGGACGAGCGCTACGCGTCGGCCGCCCAGGTCGCGTTCGACCTCTCGCACGGCGACCAGGTGGCCCTCACGGCGCGCGCCAGCCGCCGGCGCCGTGTGGCGGGTCTGGGAGCGCTGCTGCGCTGGGTCGGGACGGCGGGCTTCGAGCCGCCCGTCTACCCCAGCGGAAGGCCCTCGGCGCAGCTCTCCGGCGCCTCCATCATCATGGCCGCCGTCGCGACCGCGCACGGGAACGAGGCGCAGTTCGAGGCGCAGCGGCTCGCCGTGCGGCGGCTGATGTGCCTCGATCAGCAGAGCCGCCTCGCCTGCGTCACGGTCATCAAGCCCGCGCCGGAGCTGGGCAACACGCCCGAGGAGGCGGCGACGAGCCAGCGCATCCGGCAGCTGGTGCTGCTCCGCAACTGGGCGGCGTCGCTGGAGCTGCCGCCGTCGCGGGTCTCCTTCCACGCCCTGGAGGCCAGCGATCCGGCCGAGGCGCTGCTCGAGTACGCGCGCGCCAACCAGGTGGACCACGTCGTGATCGGCGGCCCGCCGCCCGGCCTGCCGATGAAGGGGCTCCTCGGCACCGTCTCGACGAAGGTGGCCGTGGAGGCGCCCTGCACCGTGACGGTGGTGCGGTCGCAGGGCCAGACCTCGCGGCGCGAGTTCCCCTGGTAGCCGGAGCGGGTGCGCGCCGCGCCCGAATGCGAGAGCCCCCTGCGCCGGGAGCGGCGCAGGGGGCCCGGACCGCCGCGAGGGCGGGAACCGCTACACGCTGTCGTGGTGGATGGCGCCCTTCACGTCCGTCTCGCGCATGAAGAGGCTGCCGATCACCGCGGTCATGGCCGCGACGATGATCGGGTACCAGAGGCCGTAGTAGATGTCGCCCGTGGCGGCCACGAGGGCGAAGGCGATGGTCGGCAGGAAACCGCCGAACCAGCCGTTGCCGATGTGGTACGGGAGCGACATCGACGTGTACCGGATGCGGGCCGGGAAGAGCTCCACCAGCCACGCGCCGATCGGTGCGTACACGAGCGTGACGTAGATGACGAGGATGACCAGCAGCAGGATCACCATCGGGTAGTTCACGCGGCTCATGTCGGCCTTGCTCGGGTAGGGCTTGGTGGCCGTGTTCATCTCCTGCGTGAAGGCCGCCAGCCGCGCCTTGAACTCGGGTCCCGGCATCTGCCGACCGTCGAAGCTCTGGATGGTCTGGTTGCCGATCTTCATGTACGCGATCGCCAGGCCGGGCTGGCTCTCGTTCGTGTACGGGATCGCCTTCTTGGCGAGGTAGCTCTTGATGACGTCGCAGCCCGACTTGAACGTCGCCTTGCCGATCGGGTCGAACTGGAAGGTGCAGTTCGTCGGGTCCGCCACCACCGTCACCGGGTACTGCTCGGTGGCCTCCTCGAGGGCCGGGTTGCCGTACCGCACCAGGCCCTTGAAGATCGGGAAGTAGGTCAGCACGGCCAGGATGCAGCCGGCCATGATGATCTTCTTGCGCCCGATCTTGTCGGAGAGGACGCCGAACACGATGAAGAACGGCGTGCCGATGATGAGGGAGGCCGCCACGATGAGGTTGGCGGTCTGCGGCTCGAGCTTGAGCGTCTGGAGCAGGAAGAAGAGCTCGTAGAACATGCCCGTGTACCAGACCACGCCCTGGCCGGCGGTGCCGCCGAAGAGGACGAGGAGCACGATCTTGAGGTTGCCCCAGCGGAGGAACGACTCCGTCAGCGGCGCCTTGGAGGCCTTGCCCTCCTCCTTCATCCGCTTGAACACCGGCGACTCCTGCAGCTGCAGCCGGATGTAGACGGAGATGGCGAGCAGGAGGATGGAGAGCAGGAACGGGATGCGCCAGCCCCACGCCTCGAACGCCTGCACGCCGAGGATGGTGCGGCAGCCCATGATGACGAGCAGCGACAGGAAGAGGCCCAGCGTCGCCGTGGTCTGGATCCAGCTCGTGAAGAAGCCGCGCTTCCCCGGCGGGGCGTGCTCGGCGACGTAGGTGGCCGCGCCGCCGTACTCGCCGCCCAGCGCGAGCCCTTGCAGGAGGCGAAGGCTGATGAGGATGACCGGCGCGACGATGCCCAGGGTGGCGTACCCGGGCAGGAAGCCGACCACCGCGGTCGCGCTGCCCATCATCATGATGGTGACGAGGAAGGTGTACTTGCGGCCGATGAGGTCACCCAGCCGGCCGAAGACGATGGCGCCGAAGGGGCGGACGAAGAAGCCGGCGGCGAAGGCGAGCAGCGCGAAGATGAACGACGTCGTCTCGTTCACCGCCACGAAGAACTGCTTGCTGATGATCGCGGCCAGTGAACCGTACAGGTAGAAGTCGTACCATTCGAAGACGGTGCCAAGGGAGGACGCAAAGATGACCAAGCGTTCTTCCTTGGTAATTGCTGAGCGAGCAGCCTGGACCGAGGGCAGTCCGGCCTGAGGAGCAGTCGACTGGGGCGACGCCATAGATTCTTGTTCCTCCGGGGTCGGCAGCGGGTGGCGAGTCGGCGTGGGCTAGGCAGCGGACATCCCGCAAAGACCTACCACACGGGTCTGCCACCCACAAGCACGGGAGCGCAATGTCAGCGCAATGCGCACGGGCTGCGCGCACAAAATGCGATTCCTGAACCCCTCGCGGTCGGCCTCGCAATCCGAGGTCGACGCGGTCCCGGGGGCATCCGCGCGCGGCGGCCGCCGCGACCGCTCCATTGGCCGTCCTTGTCAACGCAACGCGTCAAATGAAATTACCTCGTCCCGTCATCATTGACGAACCGTGCGCTCAGCGCCGGGCGGGCGAGGAGCCACGCGAGCAGGGCGGTCTCGAGGACCGCCGCCCAGGAATACAGAGGCCGTACGCCGCCGAGCGCGTCGTAGCCCACCCCGGAGAGCCAGTATCCGGCCGCGTTGCCGGCGCCGAAGACCACCGCCGAGAAGAGGGCCTGCCCGGTGGCGCGCAGGCGGGGCGGGACGGTTCGCGCCATGGCCGAGACCGACGCGCCCCAGAACAGGCCGAAGGTGAGCGCGTGCAGGATCTGGATCGATATCACTGCCGCCGGTGCCGCCGCCCGCGACAGCAGGTACCAGCGCACCGCCGTGCCGCCAAAGGATGCGACAAATAGCGCGCGCAGTCCGAACCTCCGTTCGAGGCGCGGAAAGACCGCGAGGGCGAGCACCTCCGCCCCCACCGCGGCGAACATGGCCAGGCCGGTCACGCGCGAGGGTAGCCCCAGGTCGCGCACGAAGACCCCGAACAGGAGGTGGAAGGGGGCGCAGGCCGCCCAGTGGATCGCGCACGCGAAGAGCAGAGCCAGCAGCCGTCGGTCTCTCAGCAGGGACAGCAGGTCCCGCAGGCCGGGGCGGTCGTGGCCGTCGGCGGCGGAGGGGAGGCCCTGGGCGGTGGCCGCAAGGGCGGCCACGCAGAGGGCGACCACGACGGGAACCAGGACGTCGGCCGGCCGGTCACCGCGCGCGTCGAGCGCGAGGCCCAGCGTCAGCGCCGTCGCGATGAACCCGATCGAGCCGAAGAGGCGGATGCCGGCATAGGAGGCGCCGGACCGCCCTCGTGCCCATTCCATGGTGACGGAATCGACGAGGGGGACGAGGGCGCTGGAGAAGAGCGCGTTCCCGAGCAGGACGAGGGCGACCCCCACCGGGGTGTGCATCGCGGGCAGGAAGACCGAGACGGCAAAGGCGCAGGTGGCCGCCACGCGCAGGGTGCGCGCCGGCGAGCGGAGCCGGTCCGCCGCGACGGCCCATGCGAGCGCCGCCGGCGCCGCGATGGCCGGGCCGAACATCTGGACGACGCCGATCGTCGCCCCGCCGAAGCCCAGCCCCCGCAGGTACGCCGCGAAGTAGGGGAGGTTGGCGCCGACGGCGCCGTAGTAGAAGAAGTAGAAGAGCCTGAGGCGCGCCGCGGGCGACATCCGTTCCGAGCGCCTTACCATGGGAACCAGCGACGAGAGGACGGCGACGACGGCGGGTGCAGAGACCGTCGGGATGATCCTGTGCGCAGGCCTCGGGACCCGCCTGCGACCGCTCACTGCACGCTTGCCGAAGCCGGCGGTGCCGGTCTGCGGCATCCCCCTCGTTCGCTGGAACCTGGCCCTCCTGGCCGGGGCGGGCGTGCGTCGCGCCGTCGTGAACGTGCACCACCTGGCCGACGCCATGTCGGGCGCGGCCCGCGAGGCGGCGCGCGCCGTGGACGTGGCGCTCACCGTCTCGCGCGAGCCGATCATTGCCGGGACCGGCGGGGCGCTTCGCGAGGCGCGGGCGGCGCTCGCGGGCGCGCGGACGATCCTGGTCGTGAACGGCGACATCCTCTTCGACGTCGACCTCGGGGCCGCGCTGGCGGCCCACCGCGCCAGCGGTGCGCTCGCCACCATGGTGCTCACGCCGATGCCCCCCGGCGGGCGCTACGCGACGGTGGAGGCGGACGCCTCCGGGGCCGTGCGCCGCATCGCGGGCCGCTTCGGCCCGGGCGGCGATCGCCTCCGCGCCTGGCACTTCACCGGGGTGCACGTGCTGGCGCCGGAGATCCTCGACGCCCTCTCCGCCACGCCCTTCGAGCTCGACGTGAACCGGCACGTCTACCCCACCTGGATGGCCGCGGGCCGGGTACGCGCCCACGTGGTTGAGGGCTACTGGAACGACCTCGGCACGGCGGAGCGCTACCTGGCGGCGAACGCGGACGTCCTCGGGGGACGCGTCCCGCACGCCCGCTTCCCGGGCGTGGACCCCCTGGCGGACCTGGACGTCTTCGCGGAGCCCGGGGTGTGGATCGGCCGCGGCGCGCACGTCGCGGCCGGCGCCTCGCTGCACGCGCCGGTGGTGATCGGCGGCGGCGCGCGCGTGGAGGCCGGCGCCACGGTGGGGCCGGAGGCGGTGGTCGGCGCGCGGGTGGTCGTGGCGGCGGGGGCGACGGTGCGCCGGGGCGTGGTCTGGGACGACACCGTGCTCGCGCCCGGCGAGGAGGTGGTGGAGGCGGTGGCGGCCGCGTCCGACCGGCTGCCCGCCGGGCCACCGCCGGTCAGCGGCTGATCGGCGCCGCGACGCGCGCCCGGAGCGCGTCGCCGATGGCCCGGTGGTCACCGAAGAATTTCACGGCCTGGACCAGGAGCAGGACCAGGCCCACCAGCGCCCACGCGGTGACGAGCCCGGAGACGAAGAGCACCTTGTGCGTGGCGTCGGAGGTGAGCGCGGGGGCGATGCGGCACCTGCGCAGCGCCTCGGCGCGGGCGTCCAGCACCTCGAAGAGCGCCAGGATCGTCAGCACCAGGGCGGCGACGTGGGCTGCCCAGCCCGGCACGCCGCCCAGGACGTGCATGGGACCGCCGCCCAGCCAGAGGCCGGCCGCGATCCAGAAGTAGAGCGTGAAGCGAGTGCGTCGCCCGCCCAGCTCCTCGTAAGCGCGCGCCGCCCGGTAGAACTTCACGATGGGGTGGATCCCGAGCGTCAGGATGCCGAGGCCGATGACGGCGCCGGTCGGCACCGGCTCCATGCCGGCGGGCAGGGTGTCGCTGGCGGGCAGGTCGCGCGGTGAAGGGGAGGCAGCCGCCACGAGTTCGGGCACCGTCCCCGCCGCCTGCCAGCCGCTCATGCCCGCGCGCCAGACGCGCGCGTCGGGCCGCAGGCGCCCGGCGCGCAGCAGGGCGAGGAGGTCGGCCTGCGTCACCGGTCCCGCCTGCCTGCCTGCCGCCTCGTACCACCAGGGCGTGTCCGTCATGGGAGCACCAGCCGGACCGGAGGACCGGTCCGGATCCGCAGCGCCGCGCGCGACCGGTGGAGGTCGCCGTCCACCGTGTACCGCACCGCGCCCTCGATCGCGAGGTCGCGCGCGACGGCGTCGAGCGCGACCCGCCGCCGCCAGGGCCGGCCCAGCCAGATCCGCGGGAGCTGGGCCGCGAGCTGGCGCGGGGTGGCGGTCACCCCGACGGCGTGGAAGAAGCCCGGCTGCTCGTCGCAGCGCGCGAAGGGCTCGAAGCCGAAGCCGATCCCCGGGACCGTCCCGGCGAGCAGGGCCAGGAACGGCCCCTCGGGCCAGTCCTCGCCGTCCACCGTCACCCGCAGGCGCTCCCGCGCGCCGAGCGCCGCGGCGAGGCGGCCGCCCACCAGGGCCGAGCCCGCCGCGTG
>JAJYHA010000079.1 GCA_021784995.1 Myxococcales bacterium | reverse complement strand
CCCCCGCCGGCCGCCTCGCGCCGGAGGCGGAGACCCTGCGGCGGGACTTCGAGCATCACCTCCGCTACACGCTGGCGAAGGACCGGTACACGGCCACCGATCGCGACCGCTACTTCGCGCTGGCGCTGACCGTCCGCGATCGGCTGATCGAGCGCTGGCTCGAGACGCAGCAGACGCACCACCGCAATGACGTGAAGCGCGTCTACTACCTCTCGATGGAGTTCCTCATCGGGCGGCTGCTGGGGAACAACGTCGTCAACATGGACCTGGAGCGGGCCTGCCGCGAGGCGCTGGGCCACCTGGGCATCGACTGGTCCCGGCTCCGCAGCCTGGAGGTCGACGCCGGCCTCGGCAACGGCGGCCTGGGGCGCCTCGCCGCCTGCTTCATGGACTCCCTCTCCACGCTCGACCTCCCGGCCATCGGCTACGGGCTGCGCTACGAGTACGGCCTCTTCACGCAGCGCGTGGAGAACGGGTACCAGGTGGAGGATCCCGACTCCTGGCTCAAGCACGGCTTCCCGTGGGAGATCGCCCACCCGGAGTTCTCGTTCCAGGTCCCGTTCGGCGGCCGCGCCGTGGCCCGGGAGGAGCCGGGGCGCCCCGGCTTCGCGTGGGCCGACGCCCGGCCTGTGATCGGGACCCCGTACGATCTCCCGGTGGTCGGCTACGGGGGCGGCACCGTGAACACGCTCCGCCTCTGGTCCTGCCGCGCCGCGGACGAGTTCCACCTCGACGACTTCAACCGCGGCTCCTACGTCGACGCGGTCGCCGGCAAGGTGCAGGCGGAGAGCCTGACCAAGGTCCTCTACCCCAACGACAACGTGTTCGAGGGGAAGGAGCTCCGGCTGCGGCAGGAGTACTTCCTGGTCTCCTGCGCCCTGCAGGACATCGTCCGCCGCTTCAGGTCCACCGGCGCGCGCTGGGAGCTCTTCCCCGATCGGGCCTTCATCCAGCTCAACGACACGCACCCCTCGCTCGCCATCCCCGAGCTGATGCGGCTGCTGCTGGACCAGGAGGGGCTGGGGTGGGACGCGGCCTGGGAGATCACCACCGCGTCGACCGGCTACACGAACCACACCATCCTGCCGGAGGCGCTGGAGGTCTGGCCGGTCGACATGCTCCGGCGGCTCCTGCCCCGCCACCTCCAGATCATCCACGAGATCAACGCCCGCTTCCTGCGCACCGTGGCCACCCGGTACCCGCTCGACACGGCGCGGCTCCGGCGCATGAGCCTCATCGGCGAGGAGGACCCGCAGGTGGTCCGCATGGCCCACCTGGCGGTGGTCGGCTCCTCCTCCGTCAACGGCGTGTCGAAGATCCACACGCGCCTGCTGCGCGAGCACGTCCTCGGCGACTTCGCCGACCTGTGGCCGCAACGGTTCAACAACAAGACCAACGGCATCACGCCGCGCCGCTGGTTGCTCGGCGCCAACCCGCGCCTGGCCGCGCTCGTCACCGAGGCGATCGGCGACCGCTGGATCACCGACCTCGCGCAGCTGCGCCGGCTGGAGCCGCTGGCCGCCGACACCGGGTTCCTGGCACGCCTTCGCGAGGTCAAGCGGCAGAACAAGGCCGACCTCGCGCGCTACGTGCGGGGGCGGCTCGGGATCGAGGTGTCGGCCGACTCGCTCTTCGACGTGCAGGTGAAGCGGCTCCACGAGTACAAGCGACAGCTCCTGCTGGCGCTCTACGCCGTCGTGCGCTTCAACCGCCTGCGCGACCGGCCCGGGGAGGAGCACGTCCCGCGCACCGTGCTGTTCGCGGCCAAGGCGGCCCCCGGCTTCACGATGGCCAAGCTGATCATCAAGCTGATCCACCAGATCGCGGAGGTGGTCGATCGCGATCCGCTCCTGCAGGGCCGCCTGAAGGTCGCCTTCCTCCCCAACTACCGGGTGTCGCTGGCGGAGCGCATCGTCCCCGCCGCCGAGCTGAGCGAACAGATCTCGCTCGCCGGCACGGAGGCGTCCGGGACCGGGAACATGAAGTTCCAGCTCAACGGCGCCCTCACCATCGGGACGCTCGACGGGGCGAACGTCGAGATCCGGGAGGAGGTCGGCCCCGACAACGTGTTCATCTTCGGGATGGACGCGGACGAGGTCGCGCGGCGGCGCGCCTCCTACGATCCGTGGGAGATCTACCACGGCGACGAGGAGATCCGCCGGGCCCTGCAGCTCGTGGAGTCGGACTTCTTCAGCCTGCTCGAGCCGGGGATCTTCCGGCCCATCCTGGACGCGCTCCTCCGCGAGGGCGACCGCTACATGCTGCTCGCCGACCTGCGCGACTACATCGACACGCAAGACCGCGTCGACGCGCTGTACCGCGACCCCGCGCGCTGGGACGAGAAGGCGCTCCTGAACGTCGCGCGGGCCGGCAAGTTCTCCTCCGACCGCGCGGTCCGGGAGTACGCGGACGAGATCTGGCACGTCCAGGCCGTCCCGGTCGGAGGACCGGGCCTCCGCCCGGGGAGCGCGGGGCCGGGCCGGAACGGCGCGCCGCCCTCCACGCGCGGCGCGGGCGGCGCACCGGAGCCGGCGGCTCCCACCCGCGCGTAGGCGCGTTCCCGGCGCCCATGCCCGGGCGCTCCCTCCCGGGGTAGGATGGACTCACGCCTTGAGCGCCGCCGGGAAGCACACCGTCTCCATGCACTTCGTCCGGGCCGCCGTGGCAGGGCTGCCCGACGGCGCGCGCGCCCGTGTGCTCGCGGCGAGCGCGATCCCCGCCGAGCTGCTCGAGGCGGCCAGCGCCCGGGTGCCGGCCTCGGCCTTCTCCGCGCTCTGGCTCGCCGTCGCCCGCGAGCTGGACGACGAGTTCTTCGGCCTCGACCACCGCCGGATGAAGTGCGGGAGCTTCGCCCTCCTCTGCCACGCCGTGCTCCACAGCCCCGACCTGGGCCGGGCCCTGCGCCGCACCCTCCGCGGGCTGGCCGTGCTCCTCGACGACGTCCACGGCGAGCTGCAGGTGGAGGGGCGCGACGCGGTGATCCGCGTGACGAATCGCATCGTCTCCGCCCCGGCGCGGCGCTTCGCGGACGAGACCTTCCTCACCATCGTGCACGGCCTGCTCTGCTGGCTGGCCGGGCGGCGTGTCCCGCTCACCCTCGCCGAGTTCGCCCACCCGCGGCCGCCGCACGCGCAGGAGTACGTCCTCATCTACTCGCGGCAGCTCCGCTTCGACGCCCCGCACACCGCCGTGCACCTCGACGCGGCGCAGCTCGCGGCCCCCGTGGTCCAGGACGAGGCGAGCCTGGAGCGCTTCCTGCGCACCGCCCCGCAGTCGGTCTTCCTCAAGTACCGGAACCTGGACAGCTGGAGCGCGCGCGTGCGCCACCGGATGCGCCGGGGCATCGGCGCGGGGCGCTGGCCGCGGCTGGAGGAGGTGGCGCGCGAGCTGCGCGTCGCGCCCACCACCCTGCGCCGTCGCCTGGAGGCCGAGGGCACCAGCTACCAGGGGGTGAAGGACGAGCTGCGCCGCGACGCGGCCGTCCACCAGCTCTGCGGCACGGACCTGAGCATCGCGGAGATCGCGAGCGGCATCGGCTTCCAGGAGACGAGCGCGTTCCACCGCGCCTTCAAGCGGTGGAACGGGATGCAGCCGGGCGAGTACCGGCGGCGCGCCGGGCACGCGGCCCCGCCGGTCGGGCCCTCGCCGTCGCCGCCGGGACGCGCCTAGAGCTCGTCGTCCCCGACGGCGAGCACCGCGTCGGCGCCCGCCGTGACCGTGCGCGCCAGGCCGGGGGCCCGCACGAGGACGTGGTCGGCGTAGAAGCGCGCGGTGGCGAGCTTGGCCCGGAGGAAGCCGTCCCCGCGTCCCGCCGCCACGTGCCGGTGCGCCGCCAGCGCCGCCCGCGCCATCTGCCAGCCACCGGCCACCGTGCCGAGGAGCTGGAGGAACGGCACGGCGCCGGCCGCCACGCGCCGCACGTCCGGCCCGTAGGTGGCCACCACGAACTTCACGGCCTCCTCGAGCGCGGCGGTGCCCTCGCGGAGCCGCGCCGCGATGACGGTCAGCTCCTGCGCGCCCTCCGCCTCGAGCTGCTGCGCCGCCTGCCGCATCTCGGACAGCACGCCCCGGATGGCCGCGCCGCCGTCCCGCGCCACCTTCCGGCCGACGAGGTCGGCCGCCTGGATCCCGGTCGTCCCCTCGTAGATGGGCGTGATGCGGGCGTCGCGGAGGATCTGCGCGGCCCCGGTCTCCTCGACGTAGCCCATGCCGCCGTGGACCTGCACCCCGAGCGACGCCACCTCGACGGCCGTCTCGGTGCTCCAGCCCTTCACCACCGGGATCATGAGCTCCACGAAGGCCTGGCTGGCCGCCCGCCGCGCCGCGTCGGGGTGGGAGCGCGCCGTGTCCATGGCCGCGGCCACCACGCACGCGACGGCCCGCATGGCCTCGGTCTGCGACTTCATGAGGAGGAGCATGCGCCGCACGTCCGGGTGCCGGACGATGGGCACGGCCGCCCGGCTCTTCCCGCCCAGCTCGGCGCCCTGCACCCGCTCCCGTGCGTAGGCCACCGCGGCCTGGGAGGCGCGCTCGGCGAGCCCGATGCCCTCGATGCCCACCACGTACCGGGCCGCGTTCATCATGACGAACATGTACTCGAGGCCGCGGTTCTCCTCGCCCACCAGCCACCCGACCGCGCCCTCCTTGTCGCCGAGGGCGAGCATGGCCGTCGGGCTGGCGTGGATGCCGAGCTTGTGCTCCAGCGACACGCAGCGGACGTCGTTCCGCTCCCCCGGGAGCCCGTCCGCGCCGAGGAGGAACTTGGGCACGACGAAGAGCGAGATCCCCTTCACCCCGGGGGGCGCGTCGGGCGTCCGGCCCAGCACGAGGTGCACGATGTTCTCGGCGAGATCGTGCTCGCCGTAGGTGATGAAGATCTTCTGCCCCTCGAGCCGGTAGGTCCCGTCGCCCCGCGGGACGGCGCGCGTCCGCACCGCCGCCAGGTCCGAGCCGGCCTGCGGCTCCGTGAGCACCATGGTGCCGGTCCAGGTGCCGGCCACCAGCTTCCCCAGGTAGGCCTGCTTCTGCGCCTCGGAGCCGGCGAGCTCGAGCGCCTCGATGGCGCCGCGCGTGAGCATGGGGCAGAGCGCGAACGCCACGTTGGCTCCGTTCCACATCTCGTCCACCAGCGCGGAGACGAGCCGCGGGGCGCCCTGCCCGCCGTGCGCCGGGTCGCAGGAGAGCCCGCTCCAGCCCGCCGCGACGAACTGCGCGTAGGCCTCGCGCCAGCCCGTGGCGGTGGTGACCTCGCCGTCGCGCAGCGTCGCGCCCTCGCGATCGCCGCGCGCGTTCAGGGGCGACAGCACGCTGCCTGCGAACTTCGCCGCCTCGGCGAGGATCGCGTCCGCCACCTCCGGGGTGACGTCGCCGCAACCGGGCAGCCGGTTGATCTCCTCCAGCGGCGCGATCTCGCGCAGCACGAAGGCCATGTCGCGAAGCGGTGCGGTGTAGTCCCTCATCTCCGTCCTCCCGGTCGCGCCATCGCGCGGCCCGACGCTGCTACATGTTTCGCCGGTACTGGCCGCCCACCTCGAAGAGGGCGCCCGTGATCTGGCCCAGGGAGCAGACCCGGACCGCGTCCATCAGCACCTCGAAGACGTTCCGGCCCTCCAGGGCCGCCGCCTGGAGCCGGCGGAGCTGTTCCGGCGCCTCCTCCGCGTGGCGGGCGTGGAACGCCCGGAGCCGCTCGAGCTGCGAGCGCTTCTCCTCCTCCGTCGAGCGCGCCAGCTCCAGGTGCGCGGGGACGGGATCGGCGCGCGGGTTGCGGAAGGTGTTCACGCCGACGATCGGGTATTCGCCGGTGTGCTTGAGGAGCTCGTAGTGCATGCTCTCCTCCTGGATCCGCCCGCGCTGGTAGCCCGTCTCCATCGCGCCGAGGACCCCGCCCCGCTCCGAGAGGCGCTCGAACTCCGCCAGCACCGCCTCCTCCACCAGGTCCGTCAGCTCGTCGATCACGAACGCGCCCTGGTTCGGGTTCTCGTTCCGCGCCAGCCCCCACTCACGGTTGATGATGAGCTGGATCGCCATCGCCCGTCGGACGCTCTCCTCCGTGGGCGTGGTGATGGCCTCGTCGTACGCGTTGGTGTGGAGGGAGTTGCAGTTGTCGTAGACCGCGACCAGCGCCTGGAGCGTCGTCCGGATGTCGTTGAAGGCGATCTCCTGCGCGTGCAGGGACCGGCCCGAGGTCTGGACGTGGTACTTCAGCTTCTGGCTCCGCTCGGCGGCGCCGTAACGGTCGCGCATCGCCACGGCCCAGATGCGGCGCGCCACCCGCCCGAGCACGGTGTACTCGGGGTCCATCCCGTTCGAGAAGAAGAAGCTCAGGTTGGGCGCGAAGTCGTCGATCGCCATGCCGCGCGCCAGGTAGGCCTCGACGTAGGTGAACCCGTTCGCCAGCGTGAAGGCGAGCTGCGAGATGGGGTTCGCCCCCGCCTCGGCGATGTGGTACCCGCTGATGCTCACCGAGTAGAAGTTGCGCACCCCGTGGTCCACGAACCAGGCGGCCACGTCGCCCATCACCTTCAGGCTGAAGTCGGTCGAGAAGAGGCAGGTGTTCTGGCCCTGGTCCTCCTTGAGGATGTCGGCCTGCACCGTCCCCCGGACGCTCGCCAGCGCCCGCGCCCGGATGGCCTCCCGCTCCTCCCCCGCCGGCTCGCGCCCGTGCTCGGCGGCGAAGCGCTCGAGCTGCTGGTCGATCGCCGTGTCGAGGAACATGGCCAGGAGGGTCGGCGCCGGGCCGTTGATAGTCATGCTGACCGAGGTGGCCGGATCGCAGAGGTCGAAGCCGGAGTAGAGCACCTTCATGTCGTCGAGCGTCGCGATGCTGACGCCCGCGTTGCCGATCTTCCCGTAGATGTCGGGGCGCGGATCCGGGTCGCAGCCGTAGAGCGTGACGGAGTCGAAGGCGGTGGAGAGCCGCCGGGCGGGCATCCCCTCCGACACCAGCCGGAACCGGCGGTTGGTCCGGAATGCGTCCCCCTCCCCGGCGAACATCCGCGTCGGGTCCTCCCCCTCGCGCTTGAAGGGGAAGGTGCCGGCCGTGAAGGGGAACGCGCCCGGCACGTTCTCGAGGAGCAGCCAGCGCAGCAGCTCGCCCTGGTCCTCCCAGCGCGGGAGGACCACCTTGCGGAGGCGCGTCCCGGAGAGCGTCCGGTGGACGAGCCGGGTGCGGATCTCGCGGTCGCGGATGCGCACCACGTGCTCGTCGCCCGCGTACGCCGCGCGCAGGTCGGGCCAGCACGCCAGGAGCCGGCGCGCCTCCGGGTCCATCCGCTCCTCGCGCGTGCGCGCCAGCTCCTCGAGGCCCTCCGCGGGCTGGCCGGCCTCGGCGGCCATGCGCCGCGCCGCGCGGAGCTGCTGGGCCTCACGCGCCAGCGCGGCCTGCTCGCCCGCCCGCCGCTCGTACGCGCGCACCGCGTGCGCGATCTCGGCCAGGTAGCGCGTGCGGGCCGCCGGGACGAGCGGCGCCGGGTGCGTGCTGTGGCGGGTGGCCACCGCCGGGACGCGCCCCGCCTCCCCCCCCCCCCCCCCCCCCCCCCCCCGCCCCCGCCCCCCCCGCCCCCG
>JAJYHA010000326.1 GCA_021784995.1 Myxococcales bacterium | reverse complement strand
CCGGCGGAGGGCTCCAGCGGCGGGTGGGAGGGCTCGGCCGCGCCGCGAGACCCCGGCGGCCGTGCGGGCCCGCGGACCGGCTGCGGCGCGACCTCGCGCAGGCGCCGCGGCATGCGGCTCGTGAAGTAGGAGAGGGCGACGTTGCGGAGCGTCGCCAGCTGGAGGCCGCACGCGGAGAGGAGCTGGTGCGCCGCGCAGGTCCGCACCCGGCTCATCGCGATGAGCAGGTGGAGGCAGTCCACCTCCGGCGCGCCCAGCCCCGCGGCCACCTCGCGCGCCCGCTCGCGGACGTCGCGATCGAGGCCGTCCGGCTCGGCGGGCTTCCCCGCCATGACGGCCAGGATCTTGTCCTCGTCGATCCCGCGGTCCCGGAGCAGCAGCTCGGCCCGGTTGGGGACGGTGAAGAGGGCGAGGAGCTGGTGGGCGGTGGTGAGCCGCTGGCTCACGCTGCGCGCGATGTCGTCGGCCTCGGAGAGGACCTGCGCCAGCTCCATCGACTCGATGAGATGCGGCATGCGCGACGACCATCCGATATCGCCGCAAGGGGGTCAATTATTTGATCGAATCGGGGCGCCGTCACGCGAGGCCGCGGCCCCGGAGATGCTCCTCGTCGAGGCCGAGGAAGTGGCCCACCTCGTGGAGCAGCGTCACGCCGATCTGCTCCACCAGGTCGCCCGGGTCGGCGGCGAACCGCTCCAGGTTCCGCTGGTAGAGGACGATGCTGGACGGGAAGTGGCTCCACGGGTCCATGGAGGCCTTCTCGCCCAGCGGTGCGCCGCGGAACATGCCCAGGACCGTCGGCGGGAGCGGCGGATCGGAGCCGAGGAGGTCGTCGTCGGCCGGGACGTCCTCGACGGCGACGGCCACGTTGGCGAGGTAGGACCGGACGGGCGCGGGCAGGCCCGCCAGCGCGTCCTCGACGGCGCGCTCGAAGGCCCGGTGCGAGAGCCGCGGCGGGACCGGGTAGTCCTCGGGCGCCCGCGCGTGCGCCGCCGCGAAGCGGGCGCGCGCCTCGCGCTCGTCGCCGCCCCGCTCCGCCAGCAGGCCGAGCCCGTGGTGCGCGGCCGGGTCGTCGGGCGCGAGCCGGAGCGCCTCCTCGAGCTGCGCCCGCGCCTCGGCGAAGCGGCACAGGTCGAGGAGCAGCAGCCCCCGCTCGACCAGGAGCTCCGGCAGGCCGGGGCGGGCGGCGAGCGCCCCGTCCACCCGGGCGAGGGCGCCCCGCGGATCGCCGGCGGCGGTGCAGGCGGCCGACTCGAGCAGGGCGAAGTCGGCCACGTCCTCGTCGGCGCCCCCGTCCCGCACCAGCCGCGATCCGCGCTCCGCCAGCGCGAGCGCACGCTCGGCGTCGTTCCCGGGCTCCTCCTCCTCGGCGCGGGAGAGGAAGTAGCCGGCGGCGTCGGCCAGCACGTCGAGGTCGGCGGGCGAGGCACGCAGGGCGGCCTCGTGCTCCCGGCGCTCGTCGTCGGCGTCCACGGCCGGGCACTACCGGGCGCCGGACCGCCTGTCAACGCGCGCGCTTGCCGGCCGTGTGCCGGGCGGGTTGACCGCGGCCCGGGCGAGGTTATGTTAGCGCTCGCGAGCAGCGAGCGCCAGCGGCGCGGAATCGGAAAGCGCCCGTCACGACAACAGATTTTCAAGGGAGGATGTCCTCGATGGCAGCCAAGGAGATCGCCTTTCACCAGGGTGCGCGCGACGCCATCCTGCGCGGTGTCGAGACCCTGGCCGAGGCGGTGGCGGTGACCCTCGGTCCCAAGGGGCGGAACGTGGTGATCGAGAAGTCGTTCGGCCCGCCGACCATCACCAAGGACGGCGTCACGGTCGCGAAGGAGGTCGAGGTCGAGCCCCGCTTCGAGAACATGGGCGCCCAGATGGTTCGCGAGGTCGCCTCGAAGACGTCCGACAAGGCCGGCGACGGCACCACGACGGCCACCGTCCTGGCCCACGCCATCTACCGGGAGGGGCTCCGTCTCGTGGCGGCCGGCCACAGCCCGATGGATCTCAAGCGCGGCATCGACCGGGCCGTCGAGGTCATCGTGGCCGAGCTCAAGGAGATGTCGAAGCCGACCTCCGGCAAGAAGGACATCGCGCAGGTCGGCACCATCAGCGCGAACGGTGACGCCACCATCGGCAACATCATCGCCGAGGCGATGGACAAGGTGGGCAAGGAGGGTGTCATCACGGTGGAGGAGGCGAAGGGCCTGGAGACGACGCTGGAGGTGGTCGAGGGGATGCAGTTCGACCGCGGCTACGTCTCTCCCTACTTCGTGACCAACCCCGACCGGATGGAGACCGTCCTGGAGGACGCCTACATCCTCGTGACGGAGCGGAAGGTGTCGGCCATGGCCGACCTGGTCCCCGTGCTGGAGCAGGTGGCGCGGGCCGGCAAGCCGCTGCTCATCGTCGCCGAGGAGGTCGAGGGCGAGGCGCTCGCCACGCTGGTGGTGAACCGGCTGCGCGGCACGCTCCAGGTGTGCGCCGTGAAGGCGCCCGGGTTCGGCGACCGGCGCAAGGAGATGCTGAAGGACCTCGCCGTCCTGACCGGCGGCCAGGTCGTCGCGGAGGAGCTGGGCGTCAAGCTCGAGCAGGTGGGGCTGAAGGAGCTCGGCCGCGCCAAGCGCATCACCGTCGACAAGGACGACACCACCGTCGTCGACGGCGCCGGGAAGAAGGCCGACATCGACGGGCGCATCAAGCAGATCCGCGCCCAGATCGAGGAGACCACCAGCGACTACGACCGCGAGAAGCTGCAGGAGCGGCTGGCGAAGCTGGTCGGCGGCGTGGCGGTGATCCAGGTCGGCGCCGCCACCGAGACGGAGATGAAGGAGAAGAAGGCGCGCGTCGAGGACGCGCTGCACGCGACGCGGGCGGCGGTGGAGGAGGGCATCGTGGCCGGCGGCGGCGTGGCCTACCTGCGCTGCGTGGCCGCGCTGAAGAAGATCGACGTCGCGAAGGCGGGCGAGGAGCGGTTCGGGGTGGAGATCGTCCGCAAGGCGGTCGAGCACCCCGCGCGCCGCATCGCGCAGAACGCGGGGTGGGAGGGGCCGGTGGTGGTGCAGAAGATCCGCGAGGGCTCCGGCGCGTTCGGGTTCAACGCGGCGACCGAGGTCTTCGAGGACCTCGTCAAGGCGGGCGTCATCGACCCGACCAAGGTGGAGCGCACGGCGCTCCAGAACGCGGCCTCGGTCGCGAGCCTGCTGCTCACGACCGAGGCGATGGTCGCCGAGAAGCCCAGGAAGAAGAAGGCGGCCGGCGGCGCCCCCGGCGGCGGCATGGGCGACATGGACGACATGGATTACTGAGCCACCCCGGCCGCGATCCCCGGCCGCCGCCGGCGCCGGGAGTCGCGGCCGGCGAGCGTTGACACGGGGGGAAGGCAGGCGTTAGTCCTGACGGTGACTCGATCGGGACGCCCATGCCCAAGAACCTCCTGCTCGCGGACGACTCCATCACGATCCAGAAGGTGGTCGGGATCGCGTTCGCGGGGGAGGACTTCCGGATCACCGCGGTCGACAACGGCGAGGAGGCCATCGCCCGCGCTCGCGAGCAGCGGCCGGACATCGTGCTGGCCGACGTGGTGATGCCCCGAAAGAGTGGCTACGAGGTCTGCGAGGCGATCAAGGCCGACGCCGAGCTGCGCCGCATCCCGGTGCTGCTCCTGGCGGGGACCTTCGAGGCCTTCGACGAGGCGCGCGCGCGCGCCGTGCGGGCCGACGGACACATCGCGAAGCCCTTCGAGAGCCAGGCGCTCGTCAACAAGGTGAACGAGCTGCTCGGGCACGGCGACGCCGCCGCGCCGCCGGCGCCGCCGGCGCCGGCACGGGCGGTGGCGGTCGATCATCCGGTGCCGCCGGCACCGGCACCGGGGATGGCGATCGTTCCGCCCGCGCCGCCGGCGCTGGCGCGGGAAATGGCGATCGTTCTGCCCACGATGCCTCCGCCGGCAGAGGTGGCGACCGCGCCGGCGCTGCCAGCCCCGCCTGCGACCGCCCCGGAGATCGGCGAGGTGGGCCTGGACGATCTGGATCTCGGCGACCTGGACCTACGGGAGGTGCCGCCGGAGCCGACGGTGCCGCCGCCTCTCGTCCGGCCGGCGGCGGCGGTGGGCTCGACGCCCGCTCCCGCCGCGGGCGCCGTGGCGCCGCCGGCGCCGGTCCTGGAGCTGCTGCCCTTCGGCGAGCCCATCGACCTGACCGACCTCCAGGTGGAGGAGGAGCCGGCGGCGGCCGGCGGGAGGGTCGAGGCGCCGCACGACGGCGGCGAGGCCCTGCTGCGGGAGGCGCTCTCGCGGGCGTCGCGCGAGGTGGTGGAGCGGATCGCGTGGGAGATCATTCCCCCCCTCGCCGAGACCATCATCCGCGAGCAGGTCGAGCGCCTCGTCAGGGAGCGCGAGCGGTAGCGAGCGCGGACGGGACGCAGGAACGCCGGCGCCGCCGCGCGCGCCGCACGGGGAAACTCATCCGGAGGGCTGGGGTGGCTGTGACGACCGAGGTCGCGAGCGGGAAGAGGGCCGAGCTGTCGAAGGGGTACGAGCACCGCGAGGTGGAGGCGCGCTGGTACCGGGTCTGGAAGGAGCGTGGCTACTTCCACGCCGACGAGCACGACCGCTCGCGCCCGCCCTTCTCGATCGTGCTGCCGCCGCCCAACGTGACCGGCTCGCTCCACCTCGGCCACGCGCTCACCGCCACGCTCCAGGACGTGCTGACGCGGTGGAAGCGCATGAGCGGCCACAACGTGCTCTGGCTTCCGGGGACGGACCACGCCGGCATCGCCACCCAGATGATCGTCGAGAAGGAGCTGCTCCGGAGCGAGGGCCGGTCGCGGCACGACCTCGGCCGGGCCGAGTTCCTGAAGCGCGTGTGGGACTGGAAGGAGCGGTACGGCTCGCGCATCGGCGCACAGCACGAGGCGCTCGGGGCCTCGCTCGACTGGCAGCGCGAGCGCTTCACCATGGACGAGGGCCTGTCGCGCGCCGTCCGCGAGGTGTTCGTCCGGCTGCACGAGGAGGGGCTGGTCTACCGGGAGCGGAAGCTCATCAACTGGTGCACGGACTGCCGGACCGCCCTCTCCGACCTGGAGGTCACCTACGAGGACGCCCACCAGGGCGAGCTGTGGAGCTTCGCCTATCCCCTGGCCGACGGCTCGGGGGAGATCGTCGTCGCGACCACGCGCCCGGAGACGATGCTGGGCGACACCGCCGTGGCGGTGCACCCCGAGGACGAGCGGTACCGGGCGCTGATCGGCAGGAGGGTGGTGCACCCGCTGGTCGACCGCGAGCTGCCCGTCATCGGCGACGCCATCCTGGTCGACCCGAGCTTCGGCACGGGCGCGGTGAAGGTCACGCCGGCGCACGACTTCAACGACTTCGAGGTCGGCCGCCGACACGGCCTCGAGATGCTGACCGTGATCGGGCCCGACGGGCACATGAACGAGCAGGCGGGTCCGGTGGCGGGGCTGGAGCGCTTCGCCGCGCGCCGGCGCGTGAAGGAGCTGGTGGCGGAGCGGGGGCTCGACCGCGGCTCGCGGCCGCACGTGCTCCCGCTCGGCAAGTGCCAGCGCTCCGAGACGGTCCTCGAGCCGATGCTCTCGCAGCAGTGGTTCGTCCGCATCGCGCCGCTGGCGCGCCCGGCCATCGAGGCCGTCGAGCAGGGACGGACGCGGTTCTACCCCGAGCCCTGGACGAACACCTACATGGCGTGGATGCGCAACATCCACGACTGGTGCATCAGCCGGCAGCTCTGGTGGGGCCACCAGATCCCGGCCTGGTACTGCCCCGACGGCCACGTCACGGTGGCGCGCAGCGCGCCGGAGGCGTGCGCGACCTGCGGCCGCCGCGAGCTGCGGCAGGACGAGGACGTCCTCGACACCTGGTTCAGCTCCGCGCTCTGGCCCTTCTCGACCATGGGGTGGCCCGAGCGCACCGCCACGCTCGAGACCTTCTACCCGACCTCGGTCATGGAGACGGGGCACGACATCATCTTCTTCTGGGTGGCCCGGATGATGATGATGGGGCTGCACTTCATGGGCGAGGTGCCCTTTCGCGTCGTCTACCTGCACCCGATGGTGCGCGACGAGAAGGGCCAGAAGATGTCGAAGACGAAGGGGAACGTCATCGATCCCCTCGTCATGACGGAGCAGTACGGCGCCGACGCGCTGCGCTTCACCCTGGCCGCGCTCACCGCCCAGGGGCGGGACATCAAGCTGGCCCGCGAGCGCATCGAGGGGTACCGCGCCTTCGCCAACAAGCTGTGGAACGCGGCGCGGTTCTCGCTGATGAACCTGGCCGGCTTCACGGTCGGCGAGGCCGCCGCCTCCGGCGCGGGGGCGCGCTCCGCGGCCGACCGGTGGATCCTGGCGCGCCTGCAGCGCGCCGTGAACGACACGCTCGACGCGCTCGAGGGCTACCACTTCAACGACGCGGCGGGCGCCGTCTATCAGTTCGTCTGGCACGAGCTGTGCGATTGGTACATCGAGCTGTCGAAGGACGCCCTCTACGGCGAGGACGAGGCGGCCAAGGCCGGCGCGCGCGAGGTCCTGACGCGCTGCCTCGACACCTCGCTGCGCCTGCTCCACCCGCTCATGCCCTTCATCACCGAGGAGCTGTGGCAGACGCCCCAGGCGCAGGTGGGCGCGCGGTGGGGCGACGCCGTCATGGTGGCGCGCTACCCGGAGCGCGCGCCCGTCGACGAGGCCGCCGAGCGCGCGTTCGGCCCGGTGATCGGGATCGTGGACGCGCTGCGGAACATCCGGGGCGAGATGAACGTCGCCTTCAAGGTCCCGCTGCGGGACGTGCAGGTCGGGTCGCTCTCGGAGGAGGCGCTGGCGACGGTGCGGGCCGAGGAGTCGCGGATCGTCCGGCTGGCCAACGTGGAGGGGCTGGCCATGACGGTCGAACCGCCACGGAAGCGCCCCGGCTGCGCGGTGGCCGTCGGCGGCGGGTTCGAGCTGCGGGTGCCGCTCGCGGGCGTGGTGGACATGGCGTCCGAGGTGGCGCGGGTCGGGAAGGAGCTGGCCCGCGTCGAGGCCGACCTGGCGGGCGTCGAGCGGAAGCTCGCCAACCCCAGCTTCGTCGAGCGCGCGCCGCGCGACGTGGTCGAGAAGGACCGCGCCCGCGCCGACGAGCTGCGGGCGAAGCGCGCGCGGCTCGAAGCGCACCGGACCACGCTCGAGGAGGCGGGTCGGGCCGAGGCGGGGGTGCGCGCGGCGGACGCGGCGCGACCCGCGGCGGTCGATCTCCCCCCTCGCGCACCGGCGGGCGAGGCGCAGGCGGTGACGCCGCCGGCCGCCGCCGTGGACGCGCTCCGGCCCGGCACCGGCGCGTCCGGGCGCGCACCGCGCGCGGCCCGGACCGGACGAAAGGCGCGACGCACCGCGAGGAGGGCGGCGAGCCCCCGAGGGAAGGCGTCCCCGGTCGACGGACGCGACCGGGCGGCGAAGGGCTCCCGGAAGCCGGTGCGCAAGCCGACGCGGAAGCCGGCGCGGAAGCCGGTGCGGAAGCCGGTGCGGAAGCCGGTGCGGAAGCCGGTGCGGAAGCCGGTGCGCAAGGGTGTGCGCCGGAAGGCCGCGCCCCGGAAGGCGGCCCTGGCGCCGCGG
>JAJYHA010000360.1 GCA_021784995.1 Myxococcales bacterium | reverse complement strand
CGGAGGTGCTCATGGGCGTGCCGGCCGAGGCCTTCTGACGGGCCGCGCCCGCCGTGCGGCGTAACGGCGGGCGCGGGAGGCGTGGAGCCGGCGGCGGCCCGGGCGGGTCCGGCCGCCTCGCCGCGGCGAGCGCGGGCAGACCCATCTCTTGGCCGGGTGGCCGGATGCGCTTACGATCCACGCGCACCCACCTCGCGCCAGGAGACGACATGCCCGTGATGCGGAAGGACGTCCCGAGCCAGAAGCGGCCCCGCTCGTCCGTGTTCACCGACGCCATGGAGACGTTTCACCGCGCGGCGGACCTGATCTCGATCCACCCCCGGGTCCGCCTCGAGCTCGGCGAGCCCGACTTCGAGCACATCTTCTACGTGACGCTGGAGCTGCGCGACCGGCTGGTCCCGGTGCCGGAGGCCGAGGCGCACCGCTACGCGGACCTGCCGCTCTCGTCGGTACAGGCCGGCGGCGCGCTCGAGCCGCTCGCCAACGGCGACTTCGTGCTGCACCGCCGCGCCCTGCTCGACGCCGACATCACGCTGCGAGGGGGCGTCCTCCGCATCCCCGACCGGGGAGTCTTCCGCGTGGTGAAGGGCGAGCCGCGCAAGTTCAAGGCCTACCGGATCCAGCACAACCAGGTGCGCGGCCCGTACAAGGGCGGCGTGCGCTTCCACAAGGACGTGACCCTCGATCTCTTCAAGGCGCTGGCCGCCGAGATGACGTGGAAGACCGCCATCGTGGACATCCCCTTCGGCGGCGCCAAGGGCGGCATCCGCGTCGATCCGCAGGCGTACTCGCGCGAGGAGCTGGAGCACCTCACGCTGCGCTACGTCTACAAGCTGAAGAACCTGATGGGCCCCTTCCTGGACATCCCCGCGCCCGACGTGAACACGAACCCCCAGATCATGGCCATCATGATGCGGCAGTACACCGACGGCGAGCGCTTCAAGCACGCGCTGCGCGGGGTGGTGACCGGCAAGGACGTGCGCATCGGGGGCTCCGAGGGGCGGCTCAAGGCCACCGGCCAGGGCGTGGTCTACTGCATCGAGGAGTGGGCGCGCGAGAAGGGCTTCACGCTGCGCGGCGCCCGGGTGATCCTCCAGGGCTTCGGCAACGTGGGCACCGCCACGGCCGAGCTCCTGGCCGGCATGGGAGCCCGCATCGTGGCCGTGGACGACGTCCACGGCGCGATCCACGACGACCGGGGGATCGACGTCCCGGCCCTCGTCCACCACGTCCACGAGAACCCGGACAACCTCAAGAGGACGGTCCGCGGCTTCCCGGGCGCCGCGGCGCTGCCGAAGGAGGACTTCTGGAAGCTCGACGCCGACATCGCCATCCCGGCCGCGCTCGGCGGCGAGATCGACGGCGACGTGGCGGAGGCGCTCCGGGTGAAGCTGGTGGTGGAGGCGGCCAACGGCCCCACCACGCCCGAGGGCGACCGGGTGCTGGCGGAGCGCCAGATCGACGTCATCCCCGACATCATCGCCAACGCAGGCGGCGTGACCGTCTCCTACTACGAGTGGCTCCAGAACCAGCGCATGGAGCACTGGACCGAGCAGGAGGTCAACGGCCGGCTCGAGCGCGCCATGAAGTCGAACCTCTCCATCGTGCGCGACGTCGCCCGGGACACCCCCACCCGCGCTGCGACGCACGACTCGCGACCGTTCTGCGTGGGCAAGAAGGTGGACATGCGGACCGCGGCCATGGTGCTGGCGCTGAAGCGCATCGAGGCGCACTACCTGCTCGAGGGCTTCAGCCAGTGAGCGGCCGCCCGCGCGCCTCGCGGGGCGGCGGGGGCGGTCAGTGCACCGTGGGCGGCGCCGCGCCGTCGAGCTCGAAGTAGAGGAAGCGCACGCCCATGCCGCGGACCGCCGCCCGGCGTGGCGACTGCGACCCGTGAGCCGGGACGCGTCCGACCAGATGGCAGACGTAGCGCACCTCGCCCACGGCGATCATCTCCCCCTCCGCGGCCGGGAAGGTGACGCGGACCTGCGAGCCGAGCGGCTGGGGATCGCGCGTCTCCACGAACATGCCTCCCGAGGAGATGTTGCGCGCGATGCCGAGGCCGGCTCCCCCGTCACCCTCGAGGAAGACCGGGAAGGCCTTGTCGAGGCGCGGCGAGACGCGGCGCTCCCGGACCTCGCTCGCCGCGCGGGTGGGCAGCTCGTCCGGTGCCAGGGTCCGCGTCCGCGCCATGCGTCCGTCCTCCTCGCGGCTCAACCTAGGCAGGTCGGTTGATGTAGTCAATAAAACGACCTCGCCATACCATTACACACCTCGCCGCCCTGCCTGGTGTGGGAAGTCCGGGACGAGGTGGGAATCCCCCGCCGAGGGGCACACCGCGAGCGCCTCCGGAGCCGAGCGCGGAGTGGACGCCCGCGCCGCCACGGGTGCACCTTCGGGCCCATGCAGAAGATCGCGCGCTGGCCCGCCCTCCTCTTCCTCCTCCTCGCCGCCAGCCCGGCGCTCGCCGCCGGCGACCTCGCGGCGATCCGGCGGCAAGCCAGCCGCATCGACGACCTCGGCCCCTTCCTGGAGCGGTACGTCGGCGTCTGCCGGGACGACACGGCGCGCGGAGACTGTGAGCGGAACGTGCGGGTGGCGCGGCGGGGTCTGGACGGTCGGATCTTCTCCACCGTCGTCGGCGAGCAGACCCTCGAGCTGGTCCGCCCCGAGCGGACCGCCGCCGGCTACCGCTACGTGGTGACCCCATTCATCGACGGCGGCAAAGGCGTGGCCCTCACCAACGGGTCACCGCGCCGGCAGGACGCCGCCGGACGCCCCCTCGTCGGGCTGCTCGTCCTGGACGGGCCGCTGCCGGTCGGCCTGGACGAGGCGGGGCTCGAGAGCGCGCTGCGCACGGGCCGCGTCGAGCTGGAGGTGCTCTTCCGCCCCGAGCGCGCGTGGCGCCTGAAGCGCAAGGGCGCGACCGGCTTCTACGAGGGCGTGGGCGCCCGGTTCCTCGCCCTCCGCCTCGTCGAGTCGAGGACGGGCCTCGAGCTCGCGAGCACCATCATCGCTCCCTGACGCCAGCCGCGGCCGCGCCCGGCCGGACGCGCCAGCGCGCGGCCCGGGCGGCGCCTACTTGCCCTTGTCGGCCTTCGACTCGCCGCCGATCTTGACCGGGATGTAGGCCGCCTGCTGCCCGCGGAGCACCCGGAGGACCGCCACCTGCCCCGCCTTCATCCGGGAGACGATCCCCACCACCTGGTCCACCTGCTTCACCGGCTGGCGGTTCACCTCCAGGATGACGTCGTTGCGCCGGATCCCCGCGCTCGCCGCCGGCCCGTTGGGATTCACGGCCACGACGACCACTCCATGTTCGGCCTGGACGCCCAGCTCCTGCGCGATCTGCGGCGTCACCGCGGCGATCCGGATGCCGAGCTTCTCCTCGCCCTTCCGGGTGCCCGACCGCGACTGCTGTCCGTCGCCCTCCCCGTCCTCGGGCGCCGTCTCCCCCCGCGCCAGGGCCTCCTCGTCCGGCCGCTGCGCCACGGCGACGTGGATGTCCTTCTGCTCGTTCCCCCGCAGCACCGTCAGCGTGGCCTTCCCGCCGGGAGGGATGGACGACACGGTGCGCGTGAGCTGGGCCGAGGACTCGACCGGCTTTCCGTTCACGGCCACGACCACGTCGCCGGGCTGGATGCCGGCGCTGGCCGCCGGCGCCTTCGGCACCACCGACTGCACCAGCGCGCCCTTCTGGTCGGGCTTGAGGCCGAAGCCCTCGGCGAGGTCGGGGGTGAGCTCGCTCACGGAGACGCCCAGGTAGCCGCGGGCGACCTTGCCCTTGAGGAGCTGCGGGATGATCTGCTTGGCGAGGTTGATCGGGACCGCGAAGCCGATGCCGGAGCCGATCTGCGGCGAGATGATGGCGGTGTTGATGCCGATGACCTCGCCCTTCAGGTTGAAGAGCGGGCCGCCCGAGTTCCCCTGGTTGATGGCGGCGTCCGTCTGGAGGAAGTCGTCGAAGGGGCTCCCCGTGAGCTGCCGATCCTTGGCCGAGATGATGCCCAGCGTCACCGACTCGCGGAAGCCGAGCGGGCTCCCGATGGCGACCACGAAGTCGCCCTGCTCCAGCGCGTCGGAGTCGCCGAGCGCGACGGTCGGCAGCTTGCCAGCCACCTTCTGCAGCTTGATGAGCGCCACGTCGGTCGAGGCGTCGCGGCCCACGATCTTCGCCTCCATCTCGCGCCCGTCCGAGAGGCGGACCTTGATGTCGGTGGCGTCCTTCACCACGTGGTTGTTGGTGAGGACGTACCCCTCGTCGTTGATGATGAAGCCCGAGCCGAGGCTCGTCCCCTTCATCTCCTCGGGCATGTCGCGCTGCCCGAAGAACCTCTCGAAGAGCTGCTCGTCGTCGTCGCCGCTGCCGCCACCCGGCATCCGGAGACCGCGGTGCGGGTTCTTGATGACGGTCGTGCTCGAGATGTTGACCACCGCCGGCTTGAGCTGCTTCACCAGCGGCGCAAGCGTCGGCAGCGCCGGCGCGCTGGAGGGCTGCACCGCCGGCCCCTCGCGCCAGAGCCGCTGGTCGGAGCCGCCGGCCCGGGCCGGCGACGCCTTCCCGGAGGCTGCCGCCACGGCACCTCCGTCGGCGCGCCCGTCACGGGCGCAGGCCACGACGATGGCCGCGAAGGCAAGGCTGAGGCTCCAGGTGATGGCTCGACGGCGCATGCTCCCTCCTCCGATGTGACGAGACGTTACAGCGGCGCCGCGATTCTATTCCCCGGACGCCTCGCGGGCCCGACGTTTCGCACCGGGCACGTCACGAGCGGGCGAGCCGCCCCACCTGCACGCGGGCCGGGCGCAGCACCCGGTCGCCGATGCGATACCCGGCCTGGAACTCCTGGATCACCACCCCGTCCTGCGCGGGGTCGAGCACCGCCACGACGTCCACCGCCTCCGCGACGCGCGGATCGAAGGGTGCGCCCGCCGTCGGGATGCGCACGGCGCCGAGCTCGGCCACCTTGCGCTCCAGCGCGGCGAGCGTGAGCCGGACGCCGTCCACGAGCGGCCCCGCGGCGTCGCCGGCCGCCGCCAGGGCGCGGCCGAGGTGGTCCACGGCCTCGAGGAGCGCCTGGGCGAGCTGCGTGCGGTCGGCCTCCAGGACGCGCGCCCGCTCGCGCTCCAGGCGCGCCCGGGCGGCCTTGCCATCCTCCAGGAGCTGGGCGTAGGCGCGGGTCAACTCGTCGATGCGCGCCGCCTGCTGCTTCAGGGCGGTGTCGCGTGGGTCGGCGGCCTCCGGCGCCGCCGCCGCAGGCGACGCGCCGCCGCCGGCGGGCTCCGCGGCGAGGGCCTCGGCCCCTGGCTCCCGGCGATCGATCGGGTCCCCCTCGGGGGTGAACCGCCGCCGATCGTGAACCTGGACGGTCGGCTCGGCTCCACGATTCGCTGCGCCCTGCTCCTCGGACATTCGGCTCCCTCCTGGAGCCCCAAGCTAACCATGGACGCTCGCGTGTCAAACCCGGTGGGGGCGGGCCCCGCTCGTCCGGCGGGCCGGCGGACCGACGCCGGGCTCGCGCCCATCCTGCCTGCGCGCCGCCTACAGGCCGAGCAGCTTCGCGATGGTCTTCTCGTCGGCCGCGGGGAACTCGTAGCGATCCAGCTCGCCCGGCCGCACCCAGCGGTGGTCGTGGACCCGGATGTGCTGGATCTCGCCGGCGACGTGCCGGCAGCGGTAGACGCAGAAGTCGATGTCGTACGACTCGTAGGCGTGCTCGACGTGGATCACGCGCTCGCCGACGGCCACCTGGATGGCCATCTCCTCGCGCAGCTCGCGCTCGAGCGCCTCCTCGTCGGTCTCGCCCGGCTCCACCCGGCCACCGGGGAACTCCCAGAGCAGCGGCAGGCTGGCGGTCGGCGGGCGCTGCGTGATGAGGTACTTCGCATCACGCTCGAGCATCGCTCCCACGACGCGGATCTTCCGGCGCATGCGCCATTGTAAGATTGCCGCCGCGATGGCGTCCATCCAGTTCCTCGGCGGAGCGGGGACGGTCACCGGCTCGCGCTACCTGCTGCGGGTCCCGCACGGGACGGTGCTCGTCGAGGCGGGGCTGTTCCAGGGCCTGAAGGAGCTGCGCCTGCGCAACTGGGCGCCCTTCGCGGTGCCGCCCGCGTCGATCGACGCGGTGGTCCTCACGCACGCCCACATCGACCACTCGGGCGCGCTGCCGCTGCTGGTGCGGGAGGGGTTTCGCGGCCCGGTCTTCTGCACGCCCGCCACGCGCGACCTGCTCCACCTCCTCCTGCCCGACGCCGGGCGGCTGCAGGAGGAGGAGGCGCGCTTCGCCAACGAGCGCGGCTACTCCAAGCACGCGCCGCGGGCGCGCCCCCTCTACACGGAGGAGGACGCGCTCGCCACGCTCGGGCTCCTGGAGCCCGTGCCCTACCGCGTGCAGCGCCAGGTGCTGCCCGGCGTGCGGATCGTCCTCCGCCGCGCGGGGCACATCCTCGGCAGCGCCACGGTGGAGGCCGCGCTCGACCTCGCCGGGCCGGCGCCGCGTCGCATGCTCTTCTCCGGCGACCTCGGCCGCCACGGGGCGCCCATCCTGCCCGAACCCGACGCCCCGCCCGTCACGGACGACCTGCTCGTCGAGTGCACCTACGGGGACCGCGTGCACGTCGGCTCCGCCCGCGCCGACCTGCGGCGCGAGGTGCTGGCGGCCGTCCGGCAAGGCGGCGCGCTCCTGATCCCCGCCTTCGCGGTCGGCCGCACCCAGGAGATCCTGTTCCACCTGCGCGCGCTGGAGCAGGCGGGCGAGATCCCGGCGCTGCCGGTCTTCGTCGACTCTCCCATGGCGGTCGACGCGACGCCGATCTACCTCGCCCACCGCGAGGACCACGACCGCGACATGGCGCGCCTGCTGGCCGAGGGGATCGAGCCGCTGCGCCCGGCGAAGCTGGTCTTCGCGCGATCGCCGGCCCAGTCGAAGGCCATCAACGACGTCACCGGGCCCTGCGTGATCCTCTCCGCCTCGGGGATGGCGACGGGGGGCCGCGTCCTGCACCACCTCGAGCGCCGCCTCCCCGATCCGCGCACGACCGTGCTGCTCGTCGGCTATCAGGCGGCGGGCACGCGCGGCTGGAGCCTCCAGAACGGCGCGCGGACCGTGCGCATGCACGGCCAGGACATCCCGGTCCGCGCGCGCGTCACCTCCATCCACGGCTTCTCGGCGCACGCCGATCGCGAGGAGGTGGCGCGCTGGCTCGACGCGCTCCCGCGGCCGCCCGCGCGCACCTTCTGCGTGCACGGGGAGCCGCACGCGCTCGCCGCCACCGCCGAGCGCCTGCGCGCGCGCGGCTGGGAGGTGATCGTGCCGGCGCACGGCCAGGAGGTCGCGCTGGCGCCGTGACGCTCCTGCTCGACGGCGCCATGGGCACCGAGCTCCTCGCGCAGGGGCTGCCCCCCCGCGCCCTCCCGGAGCTCTGGCTGCTCGAGCGGCCGGCCGCGGTGGAGCGCGTCCACCGCGCCCACGCCGCCGCAGGAGCCGAGGTGATCCTCACCTGCACCTTCAACCTGGCGGGCGCGCGGCTCGACGCCGCCGCGCTCCCCGCCCCGGTCGAGGAGCTGGCGCGTCGTGCCGTCGAGGCGGCGCGGCGCGGCGCGCCCGC
>JAJYHA010000441.1 GCA_021784995.1 Myxococcales bacterium | reverse complement strand
GCTGGCGAGCTCGGTCTTGCCGCAGCCGGAGGGGCCGTGGATCAGGATGTTGATGCCCGGCTCGCGCCGCTCGACGGCCTCCGCGATCAGGCGGCGGGCCAGGGCGACCTCCCCGGCCACGGCCGCGAAGTCCCGGGCCGCGAGCCTCGGCGGCGGCGCCCGGGGGAGGAAGCGGTCGCGGACGCCGGCGACGTCGAGGGAGGAGAGGCTCAGCAGGTTCAGGAGGCGCAGGTCGAGCACCAGCTTCTCGTCGAGGGTGGCCGGCTTGTCCGGGATCGTCAGGAGGCCCGTGGTCACGAGCCGCGCCGCCGGAGCCAGCGCCGCCTCGATCCGGGACACGGCCAGCCCCGTGGCGACGGCCGCCAGCTCGGCGGCGCCGCCGGTCGTGAGCCGACCGAAGACGTCGGTGAGCCGCGTGAGCCCCGGCACCAGGAAGTGGGCCCCCATGAGCTGCACGATCGCGAGATCGACGTCGTCCAGCCGGAAGGCGGCGCCGATTCGGCGGAGGTTCTCCTCGAACGGCCAGCCGTCGACCAGGATGGGCCCCGGCGCCTCGCCGGGGTCCACGACGTACTCTCGGAGCGCGCTGGAGAAGTCCAGCTCGTCCAGGTCCACGGCGTAGTGCTCGGCGAGCAGCACGTGCACCAGCCCGCAGCCCTGGACCGGCAGGGCTCCGTAGCGGTTGCCGGCCTCGCTCACCGCGGTGCCCTGCAGGATGTTTCTGGCGTAGCAGATCGCGAGGCCGTGGAGCGGACCCTCGGTGGCCAGGAGGCGAGGCGCCGGAGGCGCGGCCAGTTCGGCCAGTTCGGCCAGTTCGGCCAGTTCGGAGGAGCTGGTGCCCACGTCCGAGGAGACGCCATCTCCGGCCTGCGCGTTCGCGGATCGCCGCCGAGCGGAGCGCGAGCCGGCGTCACGCCGGCTTGGCGCGGGGTCCGCCTCCCAGCTCGGCCACCGCGAGGGCGACGCCGCGGCGGGCCCGCGTGGCGAGGCCGTGCGCCCGGGTGCGGCGGCAGCCCACGGCCTCGGCGATGTCGTCGACGGTCGCGCCGCGCAGGTGGAGGTCGAGGGTGCGCACCTCCTCCTCGTCGAGGATCTCCTGGACGGCGGCGATGACCCGGCGAGCGTGCTCGCGCCGCTCCGCCAGCGACTCCGGATCGAGGTCGGTGGCGAGCAGCTCGGCGTCCGGGTCGGCCCCGCCGATCGGGTCGAGGCCGTACTGGAGGAGGAGGTAGCGGGCGAGCGGGTCGGGCGCGCGCCGCGGCGCGTCGGGCCGCTCGAGCGCCCAGGCGACGGCGTGGCCGACCGCCTCGCGGCTGAAGCGCCCCCCATCGGTGAGGGTGGTGGGCGGCGCGGCGACGAGCTCCGTGGGGTCGCGGAGGACGTCGGCGATCACCTGGGCGAGGGCGCGGACGGCCTTGCGCTGCGGATCGAGGTCGAGGACCGCGCTCATGGCGACGCGCCGCAGCCACCCACGGAGCCGCGCCTCGGGGAAGCCGAGGACGAGCCGCCAGCTCCTCGGTGAGCGCTCGCGCAGGTCGAGGAGCCGCACCCAGACCAGCTGGACGACGTCGCCCACGAGGTCGTCGCCGGGGTGCTCGCAGAGCCCCGCCTGTCGGAGCGCCCGGAAGGCGAGCCGCCGCCAGGCCTCGAGCGTGGCGAAGGAGCCCCCGCCGGCGACGGCGCGGAGGGCGCGGGAGAAGGTGTCGATGGGGCTGACGCGCGTGGGGGTCATGGTGGGCTGCTGGGCGGGCGTCCGGGATAGCCGGGCGGCGGACAAGCGTCCCTCTCTCTCGCCGGGGCCTGGGCCCCAAGCGCTCGAAAGCACAAGGCTTTCCGCCTCGGCGCCGAAGCCGGCCGAGCACGGTCCGTTCACCTGATACGCGTTTCGGCGTGCGACGCAAGAGGTCGCGTGCGACCCACCGTCGACATGGGAAGTTTCACTCGCCGGCCGCCCCCGCCCCCCGGGTTCGTCCGGCTGCGGATGGCGCGCGCCTCCCTGGCGTCATCCCCTCGGGCGTTCGCGCCAGGTCGGGCGAGCGTCTTCACGGGGGACCACATGTCCGAGCTCCAGCTCGTCGGCGCCGACGCGCTCCTCGTCGCCGCCGGCATCGACGACCGCGACCCGCACTTCGTGCTCTCGCCGCTCACGCCAGCCCAGGTCGCCGAGCTCCGCCGCCGCTTCTCGCCGAGCCGCGACCGGGTCGAGCCCCGCGCCCGGAGGCGCCGGGCGAGCGCCGGGTGATCGCCGGAGGTGGCCGTTGACCCCGCTCGCTGCCCTGCTGCCCATCCTCCTGGCCGCCGCCGGCGCCCCCCCGGGCCTCGGCCTGGCGATCGGGTCCTGGCCGCGGGAGCGGCCGGGCCAGGGCGCGCCCCAGGCCGTGCGTGAACGGGTCGAGCCAGCCATCGAGCAGCGGCTCCCCCGGAGCGAGCGCGGCTGCTTCCTCTACGCCCTCGAGGACCTCGACGGCGACGGCCGGGCCGAGATCCTGGTCTTCGTCGAGGCGCCCTACTGGTGCGGCACGGGTGGCTGCCCGCTCTACGTCATGAAGAGGCGCCATCGCCGGCTCCGGATCGTCTCGCGCACGGAGATGGTGCGCAACGTCTTCCTCGCGCCGTGGCCCCACCGCGGCTGGCAGCCGCTCTACCTGGAGAAGTGGGGGCAGCAGTTCGCGCGGGTCCCCGCCCGGCGCGGCCGGTACCCCGCCTCCGTCGACCTGACCCGCACTCCCCCGCTGGCTACCTTCCCCGCGGGCCTCCGGGTGGCGTCGTGGAACCAGGCCGCGTCCTGCCGCCAGCAGGAGATCTCCGGCGACGGGGTCCGTTCTCTTTGACGCCGTCGTCGGCGAGGTGGAGCCGCAGCTCCCGGAGGCGAGGGACCGCACCCGCTTCGCTCGCCGCCCCATCCTCGTCCACCAGCTCCTGAACGAGCCCTCCACCGGACGCGATCGCCGCGCGCCGCGCGGCCGGCGACCCCCGGCCTTGACCCCCGCCCCCGGCAGGCGCTATGAAGTGCTACCTCGGAGGTGCGAGTTGAGTTCATCCCTGCACGGCGCCAGCGCGGAGTACGCGCTCCATTCGCTCCTCGTCCTGGCGGCGCGGTCCGAGCCGGTCAGCGCCCGCGACCTGGCGCGCTTCCAGGAGCTCCCCGAGCGCTTCCTCGCGAAGCTCCTCACCCGGCTCGAGAAGGCGGGGCTCGTCGGCGCCATCGAGGGCGTCCGCGGCGGGTACCGGCTGGCCCGGCCGCCCGCGCAGATCACCGTGCAGGACGTCCTCGAGGCCGTCGAGCCGGGCCGCGCCCTCTTCGAGTGCGCCGAGATCCGCCGCCACTGCGCCCTCTTCGGCGGGGAGGCGCCCGGCTGGAGCGTCCAGGGGATGTGCCGGATCCACCTCTTCATGAAGGAGGCGGAGGACGCGCTCCGGGCCTTCCTGGCGTCGAAGACGGTCGCCGATCTGGGGCGCGAGTTCGGCCGGAAGGCGCCGGAGCAGTTCGTCCGCGAGGCGGAGGGCTGGTTCCAGGAGCGCCGGCTCGGGCGCACCGCGCCGCGCCGGGGGAAGCGCCGGGCCGCCGCGAGGTCGGCGGCCGCCGCCGCAGCAAGTCCACGTGGTCAACCCAGGGAGTCACGGTCATGAAGAAGAGCATCTTCCTCGCGGGTGCGTCCGGAGCGATCGGGCGGCGGCTGGCGCCGCTCCTCGTGGCCGACGGCTGGCGTGTGGTCGGCAGCACCCGGTCCGCGGACAAGGCGGGCCTGCTCCGCGAGCTGGGCGTCGAGCCGGTGGTGGTCGACGTCTTCGACGCCCCCGCCCTGCGGGCGGTGGTCGCCGACGCCCGGCCCGAGGTGGTGATCCACCAGCTCACCGACCTGCCGCACGCCCTCGAGGCGAGCGAGATGGCCGCGGCGCTGGTGCGCAACGCGCGCCTGCGGGAGGAGGGGACGCGGAACCTGGTCGCGGCCGCGGTCGCCGCCGGCGCCCGGCGGCTCATCGCCCAGAGCATCTCCTTCGTCTACGCCGAGGGGCCCCTGCCGCACCGGGAGGAGGATCCGCTGCTGCCCGATGGCCACCCGGCCTACGGAGAGACGGCGCGCGCCGTCCGGAGCCTCGAGCGCCAGGTGGTCGAGGCGCCGCCCGACGGCGTCGTGCTCCGCTACGGGCTCCTCTACGGACCGGGGACGGGCTTCGACGCGCCGATCGCCCCCGGGTCGGTGCACGTCGACGCCGCGGCCCGGGCCGCGGTGCTCGCCGTCACCCGGGGCGACCGCGGCATCTACAACGTCGCCGAGCCGGACGTCTCGGTCTCGAGCGACAAGGCGACGCGCGCCCTCGGGTGGGACTCGAGCTGGCGGGTGAGCCGGTAGGCCGACCCGATGGGCCGGATCCCGGCTCCCACGGTGGGAACCCGGGATCCGCCTCCACCCCGACGAGGAGCCACCATGTCCGCCATCCCCTCCGCCTCCGAGACCGATCGCATCCAGGCCTTCCTCGCCTCTGGCCCCTTCGCCGTGGTGGGCGCGAGCACCGATCGCGAGAAGTACGGCAACAAGGTCCTGCGCTGCTACCTCCAGCACGGTCGGGAGGTGTACCCGATCAACCCCCGGGCGCCCGAGGTCGAGGGGCGAAAGGCCTACCCCTCGCTGGCGGCCCTGCCGGTCCGGGTGCCGGCCATCTCGGTCATCACCCCGCCGGCCGCCACCGAGCAGGTGGTGCGCGAGGCCCACGCCGCGGGCGTGAAGCACGTCTGGATGCAGCCGGGGGCGGAGAGCGCCGAGGCGATCCGGAGCGCCGAGGCGCTGGGCATGAACGTGATCGCCGGGGGGCCCTGCCTGCTGGTGGTCATGGGCTACCACGAGCAGCACGGCTGAACCGGCCGGACCTCCCGGGAGGCGCCGGCCGCCTCCGGGAGGCCGCGCCATATCGTTCCCGGACGATGGCCGCCGGGCGCGCCGGAAGGGCGGGAACCCCGTTCGCCGGCCCTCGTGACGCCTTGGTGACGGCGGGCCGCCCGCGTTGCGACCGCCGCTGCTTCATCGTAGAACGCCGTCCATGAGCCTCGCCCCCGCGAAGGACCGCTGCGCGCCGGTGACGGCGCCGCGGGAGGCGCCCGACCTGCGGCCGGTCGAGGGCGCCGCGGCCGACGAGGAGCTCGCCACGCTCGCCCGGGCGCTCGGTCACCCGGCGAGGGTCCAGATCATGCGCCTCCTCGTCCGGCGCGAGGCCTGCGTCTGCGGCGCCATCGTCGACGAGCTCCCGCTGGCCCAGTCGACGGTCTCGCAGCACCTGAAGGTGCTGCGGGAGGCCGGGCTGGTGGTGGGAGAGGTCGACGGCCCCCGGGTCTGCTACTGCGTCGAGCCCCGCGCGGTGCGCCGCCTCAAGGCGCTCGTCGGCAGCCTCTAGGAGCGACGCCATGACCCGGTCCGCCGGCGGCGTCGCCCGCCGCCTCGCCTTCCTCGATCGCTACCTGACGCTCTGGATCTTCGCCGCCATGGGCGCGGGCATCGCCCTCGGCGTCCTCGTCCCGGGCCTGGACCGGGCGCTGGCGCGGCTCTCGGTCGGGACCACCTCCCTCCCCATCGCCGCCGGGCTCATCCTGATGATGTACCCGCCGCTCGCCCGGGTCCGCTACGAGGAGCTGCCGCGGGTCCTCGGGGACGTGCGGGTCCTCGCCCTGTCGCTCGTCCAGAACTGGATCGTCGGGCCCGTCCTGATGTTCCTGGTGGCCGTCGCCTTCCTGCGCGACCGGCCCGAGTACATGGTCGGGCTCATCCTCATCGGCCTGGCGCGCTGCATCGCCATGGTGATCGTCTGGAACGACCTCGCCGGGGGCGACACCGAGTACTGCGCCGGCCTGGTGGCCTTCAACGCCGTCTTCCAGGTGCTCTTCTTCCCGGTCTACGCCTGGGTCTTCCTCACCGTGCTGCCCGGCTGGCTGGGGGTCCGGGGGGCCGAGGTCCACGTCACCATCGGTCAGATCGCGCGGAGCGTCCTCGTCTACCTGGGCGTCCCCTTCGCCGCCGGCATCGCCAGCCGCTTCGGCCTGCGGGCGCTGAAGGGAGAGGCCTGGTACCGGGGGGTCTTCCTCCCCCGCGTCTCGCCCATCACCCTCCTGGCCCTGCTCTTCACCATCGTCGTCATGTTCTCCACCCAGGGGGAGGCCATCGTGCAGCTCCCCCTCGACGCGGTCCGGGTGGCGGCCCCGCTGCTGGTCTACTTCGCGGTGATGTTCTTCGCGTCCTTCTTCATGAGCCGAAGGGTGGGCGCGACCTACGGCCAGACGGCCACGCTCTCCTTCACCGCGGCCTCCAACAACTTCGAGCTGGCCATCGCCGTGGCGGTGGCCACCTTCGGCCTGGGCCACGGCGCCGCCTTCGCCGCCGTCATCGGGCCGCTCGTCGAGGTGCCGGTCCTCATCGGGCTGGTCCGCGTGGCGCTCCGGCTGCGCGACCGCTGGTTCCCCGGCGAGACCGCTCGCCTGGAGGCGCTCCGGACCTGCGCCGGCGCCGTCCCCGCCGGCGAGGAGGGGCCGTGACCGGGGAGGCCTGGCGGGCCGAGGCCGAAGAGCTCCGCCGGCTCGCCCCGCGCCACCTGCTCTTCCTCTGCGTCGCCAACTCGGCGCGGAGCCAGATGGCCGAGGGGATCGCGCGGTCGCTCGCCCCGGCCGGCGTGACCGTCTCCTCGGCCGGCTCGAGGCCCTCCACCGTCCACCCGCTCGCCATCCGGGCGCTCGACGAGATCGGCATCGACATCCGCGGCCAGCGCTCCCGGGGGGTGGAGACCCTCTCCCCGGACGGCGTCGAGGCGGTCGTCACCCTCTGCGCCGAGGAGGTCTGCCCGGTCTTCCTCGGGCGGGCGCGCCGCATCCACTGGGGCCTCCCGGATCCGGCCGGCGGCGGGGCCACCGGGGAGGCCCGGCTCCCGGCCTTCCGCGCCGTCCGCGACGAGCTCCGGCGCCGCCTCGCGGTGGTCTTCGGGCGCTGACCCGGCGCCCGCGGCCGCTTGCGGTATACTGCATCCCCGATGGCGACGGCACCGGGAGCGGCGTGGGCTACGTGATCGGCATGAAGCTCTCGGACCAGCTCCGCGAGCAGATCGAGGAGCGGATCGTCGTCGGCGAGTACCCCCCCGGCGCCCGCCTGGACGAGGTCGAGATCGCCGAGGCGTTCGGCGTCTCGCGCACGCCGATCCGGGAGGCGCTGATCCAGCTCTCCACCGCCGGGCTGGTGGAGGCCCGCCCCCGCCGCGGCGCGATCGTGGCGGCCGTGACCCCCCGCCGCCTCCAGGAGATGTTCGTGGTCATGGCGGAGCTCGAGGCGCTCTGCGCGCGGTTCGCGGCCGCGCGGGCCACCGAGGAGGAGCGGCGCGCGCTGCGCGACGCGCACACCGCCTGCGAGCGCGCCCGGGCGTCCCGGGACCCGGACGCGTTCTACCGGGTGAACGAGCGGTTCCACCTCGCGCTCTACGGGGCCTGCGGGAACGAGTTCCTGCGCGAGCAGGCGGCGCAGCTGCAGCGGCGCGTGCGGCCCTACCGCCGCCTCCAGCTCCGCCTCCCGGGGCGGATCCGGTCCGCCTTCGCCGAGCACGCCGCCGTGGTCGAGGCCGTGGAGCGCGGGGACGGGGAGGGCGCGGCGGCCTGCGCGCGCGCCCACGTGACGGTGCAGGGGAAGCTGTTCGCGGATCTCGTCGCGGCGCTGCACCGCCCGGCCCCGGGCGCGGGCGAGCGGGC
>JAJYHA010000138.1:2724-7779 GCA_021784995.1 Myxococcales bacterium | reverse complement strand
CCTCCTCGCCCGGCGGTCGGGGCCCTTCTCGTTCCGCCCGGGCCCGGTCGAGGCGCAGGCCCGCATCGCGCGGAGGACCGACGAGCTGCTCCTCGACGCCCTGCGCCAGGCCGACGAGGCGGCCTCCCTCGCGCCCGGGCTGCCGGGCCCCGACGAGCGCCTCGAGCTCGTGTCGCGCGGCGCCGCGCGCCCGCCGGGGGGGAGGGCGGCGCCGAGCGCGGCGGAGGCGGAGCTGCGCGCGCTCCTGGTCGCGCCGATCACGCTGCGCGAGGTGCTCGATCGCGGCGCGGCGAGCGACCTCGAGCTGCTGCGCGCCGTGGCCGCGCTGCTCGCGGCCGGCGAGCTGCGCTCCCTGGGGCCCGCGGCCGCGACCTCCCCGGCGCCGCTGCTCTCCCGCGGTGAGGCGCACGCCCTCCGCGCGCGCGTCCTCGCCGCGCGGGCCGAGCCAGCCGCCGGACGCGACGGCGCGACGCCGGCGGTGGGCAAGGTGCTGCTCGCCGCCGCGGACGACGGGGTCCGCCGGGAGGCGCTGGCGCGGCTGCGGTCGCTGGCCGAGGTCGGCGGAACGCCGGACCTCTCCGCCCCCTTCGGCACCGCGATGAGCCTCGCGCTGGACGGCCTGCGCCTCGACCTGCTCGTCCTGCCGCGGGAGCCGGAGCTCTTCCCGCTCGCGGCGCTGCTGGCAGGGGGCGCGCTCGGCGTGCTGGCCCTGGCGCCGGCGGCGCCGCTCGAGGAGCTGCTGCGCCGTCTCGCGCTCTCGCGCGCCGTTTCGGTCGGCCTCTGCGCGCCCGCCGAGGTGACCGGGCCCGATGGGGGCCGGTCCGTGCCCGCCGGGTGGTCCTACCTCGGGGCCGATCCGGTGGGCGCCCTGCGCGCGCTGCTCGTGCGCGTGTCCGGACGCGCGCCGGCGTGAAGGCCGACCTCCCCGGCGTCCGCCAGCGCCGCCCGGACCACCGCGCTCGTGCGAAGGATCCGGTACTCGTCGGCGCTCAGCCAGGCCGTCCGCACCGAGCCCCGGGCGCGGAGGACCAGGCGGACGCGGTCCGCCACCGGCTCCACCGTCGCGCTGCAGCCCCGGGAGAGGTCGGTCTCGATCGACCGGAGGTGCCGGTGGATGCGGAGCGCGCGCTTCCCCTCCGGTGACGAGAAGGTCACGAAGTAGCGGTTCCGGCTGAACCCGGGCTCCTGCCGGAGGCGGTGGACCACGCGGGCGACGAAGGCTTCCACGCGGGGAGCGTAACATCCGGGCCCGCGCGCGGGCCAGCGCCGCCCGCCCGGCGGGGGGCCCGGTCAGGCGGCGGGGATCTCGGCGCGCTCGACGGCGCGCTCGATCGCGCGCCGGGCGCGCCCGGAGGTCGGACCGACGAGGACGCCCACCAGGTTGCGGCGCGTGAACGTGGTGCGGGCGACGCGGAGGACGTCGCCGGCCGTGACGCCCTCCACGCGCCGGCAGCGCTCCTCGAAGCCCTCCTGCGCGTGCAGCACCTCGCCCGACCCGTACCAGCCCGCCAGCTCGGCGGCGCTGTCGAGCGAGAAGGCGAGGGTCATGCGATGCCGGCGCTGCACGCGGAGCAGCTCCTCCTCGCCGACGGGGCGCGTCGCGAGGTCCCCCAGGACGCGCAGGATCTCGGTGACGACGAGGGGCAGCTTGCGCGGTGCGCAGGCGCCGTCGACCACGAACATGCCGCTGTCGACGAAGGTGTCGATGCCGGCGTGCAGGGAGTAGGCGAGGCCGCGCCGCTCCACCACCTCGAACGGCAGGCGCGACGAGAGGCCGTCGTCGAGGATGCGGCGGATGACGAGGTGGACCGGGTACTCGGGGTCGTGTTCGGGCGGGCAGGGGAAGTTGAGGCAGAGCTCGGTCTGGGCGTCGTCGTGCTGCACGTGCTCCAGCCGTGGCCCGGCGGGCCAGGGAGGGGGAGGGACGTCCCGCGAGACGCGCCCGCGGGGGAGCGCGCCCAGGTGTTCCTCCGCCAGGGCCACCACCGCGGCCTCCCGGACCGGCCCCGCAACGCAGAGCACCAGGTTGGCGCCCACGTAGAAGCGCGCGTGGTGGGCGCGGACGTCCTCCTCGCGCAGCGACCGGAGGATCTCCGGCGTCCCGGCGATCTTGAAGCCGAGCGGGTGCTCCCCGAAGGCGAGCCGCTTGGAGAGGTTGTCGGCGTCGATGTCCCGCCCGTCGCCGTCCACCTCGTCCAGGATCTCCTCCAGGATGATCTCGCGCTCCACGTCCATCTCCCGGAGGAGCGGGCGGCGGATCATGTCGCCCAGGACGGCGAGCCCGGTGGCGAGCTCGTCCCCGTGGATCGGCGTGTAGTAGCAGCCGTGGTCGCGGGCGGTGATCCCGTTGAGGTTCCCGCCGGCGCTCTCGACGGCCGCGTTCATGGCGACCGTGTCGGGCCAGGCCTCGGAGCCGCGGAAGAACAGGTGCTCGAGGAAGTGGGACACGCCGTTCACGCGCGGCGCCTCGTGTCGCGACCCCGCCCGCACGTAGAGGGCCACCATCGCGGAGTGGAGGCCCGGCGCGGGGACGGTCAGCACCCGGAGCCCGTTGTCGAGGACGTGCCGCCGCGCCTCGCAGAAGCCGGTGGGCGCGCGGGAACGCGCGGGGGGCGAGGTCGTCCTGCTGCGGTGCCGCGTCATGCGCCCAGCGCCTCCCCCACCCCGACGTCCGCCGGCGGCCGCTCCTCGGTTCCGGTCGGGATCCGGATCACGAACGACGTCCCCGCTCCCGGGGCGGCCACGCAGGCGATCGTGCCGCCGTGCTCCCGCACGACCTGCTGCGTGAAGGCGAGCCCGAGCCCGGTGCCCTGCTCCTTCGTGGAGAAGAACGGGTCGAAGATGCGCGGGAGCGTCTCCGGCGCGATCCCCGGGCCGTCGTCGCGCACCTCGAGCTCCACGTGCCCCTCCGACGCTCGCGTCGTCAGCGTGATGGCCCCGCCGCGCGGCATGGCCTCGCGGCTGTTCCGCAACAGGTTCAGGAACGCCGCGCGGAGCTGACCCTCGTCCGCCCGGATCGCCGGCAGCCCCCCGGAGAGCGCCGTGCGAAGCTCGATCCCGGCGGCCGCCAGCTCGGGCCGCACGAAGGCGGAGAGCCCGGCCAGGATCTCGTCCAGATCCTCGCGGGCGAGGACCGGGCGGGGCAGCCGCGCGAAGCGGAGGTACTCCTCGGTGACCGCGTTCAGGCGGTCGACCTCGCGACCGATGGCCTGGGCGATCGCGCGCACCTCGAGGGTCGCGCTCGCGCCGGCCTCGCCGTCGCGTCGCTCGGCCATGCGCTCGACCTCCTCCGCCAGCAGCTCGGCGTTGAGCCCGATCGCGTTGAGCGGGTTCCGGATCTCGTGCGTGATCTGGGCCGAGACGCGCCCCACGGTCGCCAGGCGCTCGGCGCGCGTCAGCTCGGCGCGCTGCCGGTCGAGCGAGGCCGCCATCGCGTTGAACTCGCGCGCGAGCACGCCCAGCTCGTCCTCGCTCCGGACGTCCACCTTCCGGGAGAGGTCCCCCGCCGCCACCGCCTTCACCTCCTCGGTGAGGAGGCGGATGGGCGAGAGGAGCCGCTGCGCGATGAGGGTGGCGCCGGCTCCCACGCCCGCCGCGAGCAGCGAGTAGATGGCGATCAGCAGGGCGCTCCGCCGCTCGGCCCGCTCCGCGGCGTGCACGCGGTCGGCGACCTGTCCGTCGAGCGCCGCCTGCAGCAGCTTCACGTCCAGCGAGAGCCCCTTCTCCAGGCGCCGCGCGACCTCCGCGCGCTGCACCACGGCCGGGTCGTCGGCCGCCCCGGAGCGCTCGAGGGCGTCGAACAGCCCGTTCGCGGCGCGGTCATAGGCCGACCAGCGCGCGTCGAGCGCCTCGATCCGGGCTGCGACGTCGGCCAGGAAGCTGGCGTCGGCGCCCGAGGCCACGGCGCGGGAACGCGCGAGGACCGCCCGGGCCTCCGCGAGCTTCTCCTGGACCACCGCCGGGAAGTGCGCTCGCGCCACCGGCAGGAAGGCGCGGCGCGCGGCGGGGTCGAGCTCCTCGACCTCCAGCGCGCGGGCGGTGGCCCAGTCCTTGACGTCGATCTGGGCCGCGATGCGCGTGAGCGGGAGGTATCCCTCGCTGAGGAGGCGCAGCTCGTTCCCCAGCGCGTGCATGCGGTGGGCGGCGAAGAGCGCCACCAGCCCGAACGCCACCAGCGCGACGGAAAAGGTGAGAAACATCCTGGCGGCGATGCTGCGCATGGGAGGGGGGAGCGACCGCGAGGATCGTAGCAGGAACCGGCCAGCCGACCCACTCGAACCGTGGCACCGGCGGGGTCGGCAGCCGAACGCCGCCGGCGGGTGCCCCGGCCAGGGCGATTCTCCACCCCGGAGGCGACCGGTGGTAGCCTGATCGACCCAGATCCCACCCCGTTCGACCCCCTTCCGGAGTCCGCCATGATCGGCCTCGCCCTCTTCGTCGCGCTCGTCGCCTTCCTCGCCGCGGTGGCGCTCTTCCTGCAGGGGCGCTCGGCCCGGGACCTCTCCACGCAGCGCGCGGCGGAGGCGGAGAAGCTGCGCACGGAGCTGGCGGAGGTGCGCGCCGAGGTGCCGGGGCTGCGCGCGGAGGCCAAGGAGCGGCGCGAGGAGGCGGCCTCGCTTCGCGCCGAGGTGGGCGCGACCCGGAAGAAGGCCTTCGAGCAGGCGGAGGCGGCGAAGCGGTCGGGCGGAGCCGTCGCGCTCCGGGCCGAGATCGACAAGCTCACCACCCGCCTGGCCGAGGCCCGCGCCGAGGCGTCCCACCAGGTCGAGCGCGCCCGGGCGCTGGAGGCGGGCGCCGAGCGGCAGGCCCGGGAGCTCGAGCGCCTGCGCGCCCTCGCCGAGCGGAAGCCGGAGCCGGCCGCTCCTGCGCCCGCGCCGGTCGCCGCACCGGTCGCCGCGCCGGTGGCCGGCGGCGTCGAGCCGGCGCGGCTCGACGCGGAGCGAGAGCGCGCCGACAAGGCCGAGGCGAAGCTCACCGAGTCGCGCAAGCGCGTGGCCGAGCTGGAGCGGGACCTGAAGGCCTCCCGCGGCCGGCTGGAGACGGAGAAGCGCGTCT
>JAJYHA010000138.1:0-2714 GCA_021784995.1 Myxococcales bacterium | reverse complement strand
CGAGCTGCAGCTGGCGAGCGACCGCCACGCCGAGCTGCGGCGCCGCTACGACGCGCTCCGCAAGGACCACGAGGAGCTGCTCGACGCCGTGCGGCAGGCGGCGCAGGAGGACCGGCGCCTGGCGCAGGTCGAGGGGAAGCCGCCCGAGCCCGCGGACGCGTCGAAGGCGGCGGAGGGTGGCACGCCGGCGTGAGGCCGGGCCCACGGGGCCGGCGCCGCGCGGCCGCCCCGCCGGTGCTCAACGCGAGGCGATGGAGGGCGCGCCGGGCACGGCCGACGAGAGGAGCTTGTAGATGGGTGCGAGGTCCCGGAACGCGCCGAGGACGTCGCCGATGCCGAGGCTGCGCGCCTCCTCGACGGACCAGGCCACGCCGACGTCGATCCCTCCGTTGGCGTTGCGGTCCGGAATCAGCTCCGCCGCCAGCTCGATCCAGAACGCGGTCGCGTGCGCGGGGGCGATCTCCGGGAGCTGCTCCCCATCCCATCCGGCGTAGCTGCGCAGCTTCCGGAACGGCTTGCCCTTGCGCGCCAGGCTCGCGGCCTCCCGCTCGAGCGCCCTCCGCATGGTGCCCCCGCGATCGGCGGCGGCCCGGACCGCGACGCGCGCGTGGAGCTGCGAGCGGGAGGCGGCCAGCGCGAGGTAGGGCGCCGTGCGGCATCCGCCCTCGGCCGGACAGAACGCGACGAGCACCTCGGAGGTCGCGGGGCCCCTCCGGCGCAGGGGCCGTGCGGCCTGGAGGAGGAGCGCGGCGCCGGTGACGCGCGCGAGCCCGTCCACGAGCTCCCGGCCGATCCGCGACAGCGCCGGCGTGACCACCGCCTCGAGGGCCTGCGCCCGTTGCCCGGGGTCGCGGATGCCGAAGATCGCGAACTCCCCCGGTCCGATGCCCAGGCCTGCCATGCCATCCCCAGGAGTGAGGGTCGATCCGCGTCATCCTATCACGCCCCATTCGCTCGCCGACACGGGCGCGGGGCACATTGACTGCCCGATATCGCCTGCTAAGGTCTCGCCTCTCATGCACAAGGCGGAGCGTCTCCTGGATGTCGCTGCGTTCCTGCTGCGGGCGGCCGAGCCGGTCTCGTGGCGGGAGATCCAGGAGCAGTTCCCCACCGAGTACGGCGGCTCGGAGGAGGCGGCGGTCCGCAAGTTCGAGCGGGACAAGGCCGACCTGCTCGAGCTGGGGATCCCCGTGCGGTGGGCGGCCGACGACGAGGACCGGCCCGCCGGCTACGTCATCGACCGGGACGAGTTCTACCTCCCGAACCTGGAGCTGGCGCCGGAGGACCTGGCCCTGCTCTACATGGCCGGCTCGGCGGCGCTGGCCCAGGGGGCGTTCCCCTACGCGAAGGACCTCGCGCACGCGCTCAACAAGCTCTCCTTCGCGGCGCGGGCGCCGGGCACCTCCGAGACCGCGGCCCTCGCGGCCCGCCGCCTCTCCCGCGCCGGCGACGGCGACGAGGAGCGCGCGGAGGATCCCGGCGCCGCCAGGAAGCTGGAGGAGCTCTCGGCCGCGATCGCCGCCAAGAAGCGGGTCCACCTGGTCTACGAGGGCGCCGAGCGGCGGGCACGCACGGACCGTGACGTCGATCCCTACGGGCTCTACCAGGCCGGCGGGTCCTGGTTCCTCGTCGGCCATTGCCACCTGCGCGACGACCTGCGGACCTTCCACCTCGGTCGCATCGCGGAGCTGGCCGTGAACGCCGCGGCGCCGCGCACGCCGGACTTCCGCGTCCCGGCCTCCTTCGACCTGCGCGCGCTGGCGACGCGGGAGACGTGGGAGTACGCGGTCGAGCCGCCGTGCCGGTGCGTGGTCCGCCTGGAGAGCCCGGTGTCGCCGGAGGCGCGCGGCTCCTTCGGGCGCCGGGCCGAGGTCCGGGAGGGCGAGGGGTTCGTGACGGTCGGCGTGACCGCCACCAACCCCGAGGCGCTGCTGCGGCACGTGCTCGCGCTGGGGGATCGCGCGCAGGTGGTGGGCCCGCCGCGCCTGCGGGAGCGGGCGCGCAGCGTCCTGGCGTCGCTCGCGCGGAGGCTGGGATGACCGCCGCCCGCCGCCGGGGCGCCGGGCGCGAGGCGCCGCTCCCCCGCAACGATCCCCGCGAGCGGCTGCGGCGCGTGCTCTTCCTCGTGCCCTACGCGGTCCGGCATCCGGGCATCCCGGTGAAGGACCTCGCGCGCCGGTGCGGGGTCACGGAGGCCGAGCTGCTCGAGGACCTCGACTTCCTCCTCGGCGTGGGGTGCCCTCCCTTCGCGCCGGACGACTTCCTCGACCTCTACGTGGAGGGCGACCGCGTGTACGTGGCCCTCCACCAGAGCTTCTCCCGCCCGCCGCGCTTCACGGAGAGCGAGGCGGCCGCCCTGGCCGCGGCGGCGCGGGCGCTCGGGGGGGAGGGGAAGGACCGCGCGCTGGCGGCGCTGCGCGAGTCGGTCCCGCGCGAGCGCCGGGCCAGCTTCGACGAGCTGGTGGGGCGGATCTACGCCGGGTCGCCGCCCGCGCCCGACTCGGTGCTGGGACGCCTGCAGCGCGCCATCGCGGAGCGGCGCGAGGTGCGGCTGCGCTACTACACCGCGACGCGCGACGCGGAGACGGAGCGCACGGTCCGCCCGTGGACGCTCGCGCAGCGCCTCGGCCACTGGTACCTCTACGGCTTCGACCTCTCGCGCACCCGGCCGCTGGCGTTCCGGCTCGACCGCGTGCGCGCCTGCACCGTCACCG
>JAJYHA010000400.1 GCA_021784995.1 Myxococcales bacterium | reverse complement strand
GCCGCGCCCCTGCTCGCGCAGCGCCGCACCGCGCACGCCTCCGAGGGCGCCGCGCCCGCACCTCCGCCCCGCGGCGCCCCCGACGCGTGGGTCGTCTCCACGTGCGGCGGGTGCCCGGGCGGCTGCGGCATCCGGGCGCGCGTCGTGTCCGGACGCCTGGTCGGCGTCGCGGGGAACGCCCTCCACCCCGTCAGCCGCGGCGGGCTCTGTCCCCTCGGGCTCGCCGGCGCGCACGTGCTCTACCACCCCGATCGCGTGCGCGGGCCGTTGCGGCGCTCCGGGCCGGCCGGCTCGGGCGAGCTCGAGCCGGTGACCTGGGAGGCGGGGATCGCGGCGGTGGCGGCGCGCCTGCGCGACCTGCGCGAGAGGGGGCTCTCGCACACCGTCGCACTCGTGGACGGCACCCGCGGGCTCAGCCGGCACGTCGCGGGGCGCTTCCTCGCCGCGTACGGCTCGCCCAACCACGTGGGCGGCCGCGCGTGGGACGACATCGCGCCCTCCGAGGCCGTTCGCTCGATGCAGGGCGTCGACGGCCCCGTCGCGTACGACGTCGAGAACACGCGCTTCGTCCTCGCCTTCGGCTCCGGGTGGCTCGAGGGGTCGTCGTCGCCGGCCGGCGCCGCGCGCGCCTATGGCCTCGCACGCCGCGGGCGCAAGGCGACGCGCGTGCACGTGGTCCACGTCGAGCCGCGCCTGTCCGTCAGCGCCGCGCACGCCGACGAGTGGATCCCCGTCCAGCCGGGCACGGAGGGGACCTTCGCGCTCGGGCTCTTGCACATGGTGATCCGGGAAGGGCTCGAGCGCCGCGACTTCCTCGATCCGTGGGGGCTCGGGTTCGACGCGCTGCGCGCGGCCGTGTTGCGTGACTACCACCCGGAGGCGGTCTCGGAGAGGACGGGCGTCCCGGTGGCGACGCTCATTCGCGTGGCGCGGCAGTTCGCCTCGACACGGCCGGCGGTCGCCATCGACGGCACCCGCAACGGCCCGGGCCGGCCGCCGGCCGAGACCGGCATGGCGATCCACGCGCTGAACGCCGCCGTCGGGGCCGTGAACGCCCCGGGGGGCGTGCTCGTCCCAGGAGCGGTCCCGCTCGATCCGCTGCCCCCCGCTCCGGTGGACGCGCGCGGTGCGCGCGGCCGTGCCATGCCCGCCGTCGCCGCGGAGGGCCCCGCCCGCAGCGGCCTCGCCGCGCTGCAGGCGTGGGTCGACGGCGCCGGCAGCTATCCCGTGAACGCCCTCGTCGCCTTCGGCGCCGACCCGATCGGCGCCCTCGGCGGCGGCGAGCGGGCGCGCGCCGCGCTCCGCAGGGTGCCCTTCGTCGTCTCTTTCTCGTCGTTCCTCGACGAGACGGCGCGCGTCGCCGACGTCGTCCTGCCCGACCACGTCTACCTCGAGCGGTGGCAGGACGTGCCGACCTTCACCTCGCGTGGCTTCCCCGTGCTGGGGATCCGGCAGCCGGTCCTGAGACCACGGCACGACACGCGCCACGCCGCGGACGCGCTGGCCGAGCTCGCGCGCCGGCTCGGCGGCCCGGCCGGCGAGGCGATGCCCTGGCACGACTTCCAGGAGGTGGTGCGGCTCTCCGCGCGCGGCGTCTACCGCTCCGGCCGCGGGGCGCTCTTCGACGTGCCCGAGGCCGGGGCGTGGGTCGAGACCATGGAGAGGAACGGCTGGCGCGCGTCCTCCACCGGCAGCTTCGACCAGTTCTGGGCCGGGCTGCGGGAGCGCGGCGGCTGGTGGGATCCTGTCTACGACTTCGGCGAGCGCAGCCGCGCCCTGCGCACGCCGAGCGGGAGGTTCGACTTCGGCCCCCTCGCCCGCACCCTCGAGACCAGGCCTCCCGGCGCGGCCACGGCGCAGGCGGCGGGCGCGGCGAGCCGCCGCCTGAAGCTCCACCTGTATCCGCTGCTCGCGGCATACGGCGACGCGCAGGGACCGCTCCCCTTCGTGCAGGACGTCCTCGGCCACGAGCTGCAGCAGAGCTGGACGCTCTGGGTCGAGCTCGCGCCCTCCGATGCAAGGGCGCTCGGCGTCGGCGACGGCCAGCGGGTGAGGGTCGAATCGGACGAGGGCGCGGTGGAGGCGCGCGCCCGGCTCTACGCGGGCGTCGTGCCGGGCGTCGCGGCCATGCCGGTCGGCCCGGGCGGGGCGCGGGGCCGCACGTGCCTGCGGGCGCTGCGCGACGACCCGGCGGTCCTCGTCGCGCCCGACCGGGGTGCGACGGCGGGCGCGCGGGGTCCGCGCGACACGCTGGTCACGATCCGCAGGACGTGAGGCGCGCGCCATGAACGAGCGTCGCGAGACGAACCACCGCTGGGGCATGGTCATCGACCTCGACCGCTGCACGGCCTGCCAGGCCTGCGGCACCGCGTGCCAGGTGGAGAACAACGTCCCGCCGCCCACGCCCGAGGCCGCCGCGCAGGGGCGCTCCATCCGCTGGATGGAGATGGTGCCGTACCTGGAGGGGGAGTTCCCGCGCGTGAAGCTGCGGCTCCTGCCGCGGCCCTGCATGCAGTGCGATCACCCGCCGTGCATCAAGGTCTGCCCGGTGGGCGCGACGACCCGAGGCGCGGACGGCATCGTGGCGCAGGTGTACGCGCGGTGCATCGGGTGCCGGTACTGCACCACCGCCTGCCCATACACGCTGCGCTACTTCAACTGGTATCCGCCCAGCTGGCCGGGGGACCTCGGCCAGGCGCTCAACCCGGACGTGTCGGTGCGCCCCAAGGGCGTGGTGGAGAAGTGCACGTTCTGCCATCACCGCCTGCAGAGGGCGCGTGACCGAGCCGCGGCCGAGGGGCGCGACCTCGATCCGGGGGAGTACGTGCCGGCGTGCGCCGAGGCGTGCCCGGCCCAGGCCATCGCCTTCGGCGACCTCGACGACCCCGACAGCGAGGTGGCGCGGCAGGCGCGCTCCCCGCGCGTCTTCCGGCTGCTCGAGGATCTCGGCACGGAGCCGAAGGTCCACTACCTGCGGGAGGGGGCATGAACGTCCGCGCGCACGATCTCCTGGCGACCACGGCGCCGGCGCACGCCGGCACGCCATCACCGCACGAGCGAGCCGTCGCGCCGGCACCGCACGACCACGGCGGCGACGACGAGGCGCTCCTCCGGCCGGTGTTCACGACGACGTGGCGCTTCTGGGCCGCCGCCGCGGTGCTCGCATGCTTCACGGCCTGGGGCGTCGCCGGCTACCTGACGCAGTTCCGCTCGGGTCTCGGCGTCACCGGCCTCGATCGCCCCAGCTACTGGGGCATCTACATCACGAACTTCGTCTTCTTCATCGGCATCTCGCACGCCGGGACGCTCATCTCGGCCATCCTCCGGATCGCCCGCGCCGAGTGGCGCCGCGCCATCACGCGGTCGGCCGAGGTCATCACGGTGCTCGTCATCTTCTTCGGCATCGGCAACATCCTCATCGACATGGGGCGGCCCGACCGGCTGCTCAACATCCTGAAGCACGGCCGGATGCAGTCACCGCTGCTGTGGGACGTGTGCAGCGTCTCGACCTACCTCACCGGCTCCACCGTCTACCTCTTCCTGCCGCTCATCCCGGACATCGCCATCCTGCGCGACCGCACCACGGGCGCGCGGCACCGCTTCTACAGGGCGCTCGCGCTCGGCTGGCAGGGGACGCCGCGCCAGCACCGCATCCTCGAGATCCTCATCGCGGTGCTGGCGGTGATCGTCATCCCCATCGCCATCTCGGTGCACACCGTGGTCTCGTTCGTGTTCGCGATGACCATCCAGCCCATGTGGCACTCGGCCATCTTCGGGCCCTACTTCGTGGCGGGCGCGATCTTCTCGGGCATCGCCGCGCTCATCCTGGCGATGGCGGTCATACGGTCGGTGTACGGCCTGCAGGACTACCTGAAGCAGGTCCACTTCAACTACCTGGGCGTCCTGCTCCTCGTCATGTCGCTGCTCTGGTTCTACTTCACGTTCTCCGAGTACCTCGTGACGTTCTACGGCGGCGAACCCGTCCACATGGCGGTGTGGTGGGCGAAGATCTCGGGGCCGTTCGCGCCGGCCTTCTGGACGATGGTGGCGTGTTGCTTCGTCCTGCCGGTCGCGATCCTCGCCAACCGGAGGACGCGGACCGTGAAGGGGACGGTGGTGGCGTCGATCGGGGTCGTCATCGGCATGTGGCTCGAGCGCTGGACCATCGTGGTGCCGTCGCTGTCGAACCCGCGCCTGCCCGGGACCGAGGCGCACTACATGCCGACGTGGGTCGAGTGGTCGATCTTCGCCGGGTGCACCGCGGCCTTCACGCTGCTCTACATGATCTTCACCAAGGTCTTCCCCATCGTCTCCATCTGGGAGATCCGCGAGGGGCGCGAGGCGGCGGTGCGCGAGGTGGTCGAACGCGTGCGGTCGTACCTCCCGGCGGGCGGCGAGGCCGCGCGGAGGTCGCCATGACGGGCGCGCGCCTGGCGGCGCTCGTGCTCTTCGCCGCGGCCGCCTCGGTCGCGCGGGCCGCCGGAGCGGAGGGCTCCGGCCCCGCCGCGACCGGCGTGGCGCGCGGGGACGTGCGGCGGGGCTCGGCGGTCTTCATCGCGAAGGCGTGTGCCCGCTGCCACGCCATCTGGGGCCACGGCGGCGAGGTCGGACCCGACCTCGGCCGGACGCGCGCCGGCGCCCTCACCGACTCCGAGCTCGCGGCGGCGATGTGGAACCACGTTCCGCGCATGTGGGGCAAGATGCAGGAGGAGCGCATCCCCCACGTCGCGATCGGCGAGGGCGAGATGGCGGACCTCTTCGCCTACCTGTCGTTCGTGCGCGCGCTGGACGAACCGGGCGATCCCGACGTCGGCAGCCGCCTGCTGCGCGAGAAGAGGTGCGGCGTCTGCCACGAGCTCGGCGACGGCGGCGGGAGGACGGCGCCCGACCTCAGGCGCTGGGCGCGCTACCGGAATCCGGCGGTGTGGGCGAAGCTCATGTTCGATCACGCGCCGAGGATGATGGAGGAGATGAGGCGCCGCGGGATGAAGCAGCCGTCGCTCGACGCGCGCGAGCTCGTGGAGATCGTGAGCTACATCCGCTCACTCTCCGCCACCGGCGACGCCGAGCTCCTCGACCCGGGCGACCCCGCCGAGGGCGAGAGGATCTTCCGCGATCGCAAGTGCATCCTCTGCCACTCCATCCGCGGCAAGGGCGGCCACGTCGGTCCCGACCTCGGGCGGCGCGGCTGGGTGACGTCGTTCACCGGCGTCGCCATCGCGGAGTGGAAGCACGTGGCCGGGATGCGCGCGGCCATGGCGGCGCGCGGCATCACGGTGCCCACGCTCACCTCTCAGGAGATGGCGCACGTCATCGTGTACCTCTTCTCCGCGTGTTACGCGGACGACCCGGGTTCGCCCCGGCGAGGCGCCGAGGTCTTCCGCGAGAAAGGGTGCGCGGGGTGCCACGAGACGGGCCGCGCGCCCTCGCTCCGGCCGTACCGTGGGAAGGCGACGCCCGTGGCGCTCGCGCAGGCGCTGTGGATGCACGGGCCCGCCATGCTCGAGCGCATGCGCGACATGGGCATCCGCTGGCCATCCTTCACCGGCGACCAGATGCGCGACCTCGTGGCCGCGCTCGATGCGCCGGCCCCCTCGCACTAAACGAGGGTTCGTGATTCGACGAGGGTTCGTGATTCGCGATCACTTCGTGCTCGCGAACCCCGCCCTCGTTTAGCCCCTTCACCACGGGGCGTGCCGCCCCGCCCCATCGGCGGAGCCGCTGGGGCCCCACCCCGGCTCGCCGGGTCCCTTGGCGCCTCGCTCCGCGAGGCGCTTCCCGGCGGGCGCGACGCCGGGAAGGGCCCGATCAGCCGAAGAGCCCGTCCAGCCTGCGCTCGATGTCCTCCTGCACCTGCCTCTTCATGGAGCCGGGAATGAGCATCGGGAAGCTGAGGTCGATGAGGACCTGGCCGTCGCTCGCGACGTAGGTGCCGGCGATGCCCATCTTGGAGACCTTGCCGCTCCGGCGCTCGGGGCTCTTGTCGTACTTGAGCCCCATCTTCGCCGTCAGGCGCTCCATCACCTCGTCGACCTTCGCGTAGATCTCGTCGGCCTTCCTGCCGGGGTACTCCCGCTTGATGTGCGCCATTCCGCTCGTCCTCCCGGTGGTCCTGCGTAGAGGGTGGGATCCGGCACTCCGGCCTCGGCGAAGCCCCTGCGCCGGAGCTCGCACGCGTCGCAGCTCCCGCACGCGCGCCCCCGGACCGGATCGTAGCAGGAGAGCGTCATTCCGTACGGGACGCCGAGGCGCGTGCCCAGCCGGACGATGTCGGCCTTGGAGCGCCGGAGCAGCGGCGCGCGGATCCGGAAGCGGCGCCCCTCCACGCCGGCGCGGGTGGCCACGGCCGCGAGCCGCTCGAAGGCGCGGACGAAGGCCGGCCGGCAGTCCGGGTAGCCGGAGTAGTCGACGGCGTTCACGCCGATGAAGATGTCGTGCGCCTCCAGCGTCTCGGCGTGCGCGAGCGCCAGGGCGAGCAGGACCGTGTTGCGGGCCGGCACGTAGGTCGCCGGGATCTCCGACGCCATCTCGCGCGCCGAGCGACCCTTGGGCACGGCGATGGCGCCGTCGGTCAGCGCCGAGCCGCCGAACGCCGACAGATCGACCCGGATCACGCGGTGGCCGGCCGCGCCGAGCGCGCGTGCCACGCGGCGCGCGCGCCGCAGCTCGCCCGCGTGCCGCTGGCCGTAGTTCACCGAGAGGGCGTGCGTCTCGAACCCCTGGCTCCGCGCGACGGCGAGGCAGGTGGAGGAGTCGAGGCCGCCCGAGAGGAGGACGACGGCGCGCCGGTGCCGGGTTCGCTTCGTCACCAGCGCAATGTGGCGGACCCGCGGCCGCGCATCAAGGGCAACCGTGCCGGGGCGAGGTGCCGCCGCGCCGGTCCGGGACCGGTCAGCGCGCGGCCTCCCCCTCGGCGCGGCGGTCGAGGTAGGCGTCGGACAGCGCGAAGGCGGCCAGATCGCGCAGGTCGGGGTCCTCCAGCGCCTGCCCGCGCAGGACGGCCGAGAGCCTCGGCTCCGAGGCCACCATCGCCGCGAGCGCCGCGTGGAGGTCGCCGGAGTGGAGGAGGGCGACGCGGCAGGCGGTCCGGCGGAGGGCGGTCAGGAGGCGCTGGGGGTCGAGCGCGGGCAGCTCGCGCACCGCGCGCTCGGCCAGCGCGTCGACGCGCACGCGGACGGCCGCCGGCACGCCGTGCGCGAGCGCCTCCAAGAAGGGCCGGGCCCGGCTCCCCGGCAGCGCCGGCGCGGCCGGCTCCTGGCCGCCGAGGCGGCACGCCAGCTCGCACGCGATGCTCACGTCGCGCGGCGCGAACTTGCCGGCCAGCGCCCAGCCCAGGTCGACGAGCGCCAGCGAGCGGGCCAGCAGGAAGCGCCGCTCCGGGCCGGGCAGCTCCGCCACCGCCGCGGCGAGGACGAGCGAGGGCGGCGTGGTGTTCTCGACCGCGACGGCGAGCCCCGGCGCCTCTCCCAGGAAGGCCGCGCACGGGCGGGTGCCCAGCGCGCGCTGCACGTCCTCGAGGAGGGCCAGGACCTCGGGGGCGCGCTGCGGGCCGAGCCGGTGGGCGGCCGACACGCCGAGCCGCGAGAGGTCGGCCGGGAAGAGCGGCTCCAGGTAGGGCGCGAGCAGCGCCAGGAGCCGCGCGGTCGCGCCGAGCGCCTCCGGGTGCGCCACCGCGGCGAGCGCCTCGGGGAGGACCCGCGCCGGCCCCGGACCGGCGAGGCGGGGGGCGGTCCCGGTGGCGAAGGCCGCGATGGCGCCCGCCGCGCGGGCGAGGACCGCCAGC
>JAJYHA010000046.1 GCA_021784995.1 Myxococcales bacterium | reverse complement strand
TGGCGGTGGCCATCGCGTGGGTGGACCTCCACCTGGCCTTCGGCGACGCCAACACGGTCACGCCGGCCGCGTGGCAGGCGCCGGCCCTCGCCGACCTGGCGCCCCGGGTCCCGGCCGCTCCGGCGCCGCGCCGCGTCGCGGTGCTCGCGGCCTGGGGGGCCACCGCCAACGCCCCGCTGCGCCGCGGCTGGGAGGGCGCGGCCGGCTACGGACCGACCCTGATCCAGCGCGTCCGGGAGCTCCTCGAGGCGACGCGGACCGGATCCCTCCCGCCGGTCGCCCCCGTCCGCGACGACATCGACTTCCCGCGGCCGAGCCCCACCTCCGCGCTCTGGCCGCTCCTCGCCACCCCGCTCGTGGTCTCCGACGACCCGCTGGCGCTGCCGGTGGTGGCGCCGCTCCGGGCCGAGTACGACCGGCCCGTCGTCGACTTCGGGACCGCCGCCTACCGGGCGGCCGCGCTGCCGCGCGTCTTCTGGACACCACGCTGGGTGGTCGCCGAGGACGACGCCACCGACCCGCTGCTCGGGGCCGCCCGCGGCGCGTGGGCCGTGCTGGCGCCGGACGCACCCCTGGCCGGCCTCCCGCCCTCTCGCGCCGAGGGGGCGCCCGTCGCCGCCCGGGCGGTGCGCGTCGACGGCGGGCGCGTCGAGGCCGACCTCGTGGCGCCGGGTCCGGGGCTGGCCGTCGTCCTCGACCCCTGGTTCCCCGGCTGGTCGGCCCGGGTGGACGGCGCGCCGGCCCCGATCGTCCGCGCCGACCACGCCTTCATGGCCGTCCCCCTCGACGGCGGCGAGCACCGGCTCCGGCTCGACTACCACCCGGCGCAGCTCGGCCGAGGGCTGGCCGTGGGGGCGCTCACGGCCGCCCTCCTCGGCCTCCTGCTCCACCTCCGGCGGCGGCGCGCTGCGCCCGGCCGCCCCGACGGGGCTTCGCCCGCACCGCTCGATCCGCGCTAACGTTCACGGTCGGTGCCCCCTCGCACCCCGACACCAAGGACGGACGGAATGCGCCTGACCTCCACGGCAGCGGTCGTGCTGGCTGTGCTCACCCTCTCCCCCCCGGCCCGGGCGGCCGGCCCCGGCATCTCCGACGGCGTGGTCCGCCTGGGCGTGCTCACCGACCTGTCCGGACCCTACGCCGACCTCTCCGGCCCCAACGCGGTGCTGGCGGCGCGCATGGCGATCGACGACTTCGGCGGGAAGGTGGCCGGCAAGCCCGTCGACCTCGTCTTCGCCGACCACCTGGTGAGGGCCGACGTCGCGGCCAACACCGCCCGCAAGTGGTTCGACGAGCAGGGCGTCGACGCCGTGGTCGACCTCACCTCCTCGAGCACCGCGCTGGCCGTGATGCCGATCGTGAACGAGAAGAGGCGCATCGCCCTCTTCTCCGGTCCGGGCACGACGGCCATCGCCGGCGAGAAGTGCAACGCCTACACGGTCCACTACACCTACGACAACTGGGCGCTCGCCAACGGCACCGGGCGCGAGGTGGTGGCCGACGGCGGGAAGACCTGGTTCTTCATCACGGCCGACTACGCCTTCGGGAAGTCGCTCGAGGAGGACACCTCGGCCGTGGTCCGGGCGGCGGGGGGCAAGGTGCTTGGCTCCATCCGTCACCCCGCGCCCGGCACGACCGACTTCTCCTCCTTCGTCCTGCAGGCGCAGAGCTCGGGGGCGCAGATCGTCGGCCTGGCGAACGCCGGCGCGGACACCATCAGCTCCATCAAGGCGGCGAACGAGTACGGCCTGACGCGCACGCAGAAGCTGGCCGGGCTGCTCATCTTCCTCTCCGACGTGCACAGCCTGGGGCTGCAGACGGCGCAGGGGCTCTACGCGACCACGGCCTTCTACTGGGACCTGGACGACCGGACGCGCGCCTGGTCGCGCCGCTTCCAGAACCACCCGGACAACCGGAAGAAGGCCATGCCGACCATGGTGCAGGCCGGGATCTACTCGGCCGTGACCCACTACCTGGAGGCGATCCGCGACACCGGCACCGACGATGCCGACGTGGTCATGGCGCGCATGAAGGCCACGCCGGTGAACGACTTCTTCTCCCACGGCGGCCGCATCGGGCCCGACGGGCTCCACCGGCACGACATGTACCTGGTGCAGGTGAAGTCACCGCAGGAGTCGAAGTACCCCTGGGACTACTACCGGGTCGTGAAGCGGATCCCCGCCGGCGAGGCCTTCCCGAGCGTCGAGCAGCTGCGCTGTCCGCTGGCCGTGAAGCGGTGAGCGGGCGGGCCCGGACGCGCCCTCCGGGCCCGCCGGTGCGCAGCGCGGGTGGAGGTGCCATGTTGCAGGCGGCCGGCAGCTACGAGGAGCTCACCGCGGGGTTCGCCTGGAGCGTCCCGCCGTCGTACAACATCGGCGTCGACGTGTGCGATCGGCACGCGCGCGGCGACGGCCGCCTGGCGCTCGTCTTCGTGGACGAGCAGGGGCGCGTGTCGCGCCACAGCTTCGACGACCTCCGGCGCGCCTCGAGCCGGTTCGCCAACGCGCTCGCCGCGGCGGGGCTCGTCCGGGGCGACCGGGTCGGCGTGCTCCTGCCGCAGTCGCCGGAGACCGCCATCGCGCACGTGGCCGCCTTCCGGGCCGGCCTCGTCTCGGTGCCCCTCTTCACGCTCTTCGGGGAGGAGGCGCTCGAGTTCCGGCTCGCCAACAGCGGCGCGCGGGCGCTCGTCACCGACGCCGCGGGGGCGGCGAAGCTGGCCGCCATCCGGGAGCGGCTCCCGGCGCTCGAGGTGGTCTACGTGGTCGGGGCGGGCGCGGGCGCCGGGACGCTCCCGTTCGCCGACACGCTGGCCCGCGCCTCCGACGCCTTCACCCCGGTCGCCACCCGCGCCGACGACCCGGCGGTCATCATCTACACCTCCGGCACCACGGGGAACCCGAAGGGCGCGCTGCACGCGCACCGGGTGCTGCTCGGCCACCTCCCCGGCGTCGAGCTGCCGCACGCCTTCTTCCCCCACCCCGGCGATCTCTTCTGGACGCCGGCCGACTGGGCCTGGATCGGCGGGCTCTTCGACGTGCTGCTCCCGGCGTGGCACCACGGGGTCCCGGTGCTCGCGCACCGGGCCCGCAAGTTCGAGCGCGCCGCCGCGGCGCGGCTGATGGAGCAGCACGGCGTCCGCAACGTCTTCATGCCGCCCACCGCCCTCAAGCTGATGCGGCAGGCCCGGCTCGGGCCCCTCCGGGCGCGCCTGCGCACCGTGGCGAGCGGCGGCGAGACGCTGGGAGACGAGCTGCTGGAGTGGGGGCGCGAGACCTTCGGCGTCACGATCAACGAGTTCTACGGCCAGACCGAGTGCAACCTCATCGTCGGCAACCACGCCGGGCTCTTCCCCGTCCGGCCCGGGTCGATGGGGCGGGCCATCCCGGGGCACGGCGTCCGCGTCGTGGACCGCCACGGCCGGGAGGTGCCCCGGGGAGAGACGGGCGTCATCGCGGTGCACCGGCCCGACCCGGTGATGTTCCTCTCGTACTGGGACAACCCGGCCGCGACCGCGGAGAAGTTCGCCGGCGACCTCCTGCTCACGGGTGATCTGGGGCGCCAGGATCCGGAGGGCTACTTCTGGTTCGTGGGGCGCGACGACGACCTCATCACCAGCGCCGGCTATCGCATCGGCCCCGCCGAGATCGAGAGCTGCCTCCTCCGGCACCCGGCGGTGGCGATGGTGGCGGTGGTCGGCGTCCCCGATCCGGTGCGCACCGAGGCGGTGAAGGCCTGGATCGTGCTGAAGCCGGGGAGCGCGCCGTCGGACGCGCTCGCCCGCGAGCTGCAGGAGTTCGTGCGGCGGCGGCTGGCCGCGCACGAGTACCCGCGCCAGATCGCCTTCATCGACGCGCTGCCGCTCACCGCCACCGGCAAGATCATCCGCCGCGAGCTGCGCCGGCGCGGCTGATCCGGGCCGGCGTCGTCAATAGCGGTAGGAGTCCGGCTTGTACGGGCCGGCCGGCGGGACGCCGATGTAGGCGGCCTGCCGCTTCGTGAGGCGCGTGAGCTTCGCCCCGATCTGCCCCAGGTGGAGCCGCGCCACCTTCTCGTCGAGGTGCTTCGGGAGCACGTGCACCCGCCGGCCGTAGCGCTCGCCGCGCGTGGCCAGCTCGATCTGGGCCAGCGTCTGGTTGGTGAAGCTGTTCGACATGACGAAGCTCGGGTGCCCGGTCGCGCAGCCCAGGTTCAGGAGCCGGCCCTCGGCCAGGACGAGGACCCGGTGCCCGTCGGGGAAGACCCAGGCGTCGTACTGCGGCTTGATGGACACGCGCCGGATGCCGGGCTCCCGCTTCAGCCCGGCCATGTCGATCTCGTTGTCGAAGTGGCCGATGTTGCCGACGATGGCGCAGTCCTTCATCCTGCGCATGGCGTCGACGGTCACCACGTCCACGTTGCCGGTCGCGGTGACGAAGACGTCGGCCGTGCGCACCACGTCCTCCAGGCGGACCACCTGGTACCCCTCCATCGCCGCCTGCAGCGCGTTGATGGGGTCGATCTCGGTCACCAGCACGCGGGCGCCCTGCCCGCGCAGCGACTGCGCGCACCCCTTCCCGACGTCCCCGTAACCGCACACGACCGCCACCTTGCCGGCCAGCATCACGTCGGTGGCGCGCATCAACCCGTCCACGAGCGAGTGGCGGCAACCGTACAGGTTGTCGAACTTGGACTTGGTGACCGAGTCGTTCACGTTGATGGCGGGGAAGAGCAGGGTCCCCGCCCGCTCCATCTCGTACAGCCGGTGCACGCCGGTGGTGGTCTCCTCGGTGACCCCGCGGCAGCCCGCCGCCACCCGGGTCCACCGGCCCGGGTCCCGCGCCAGCTCGCGCCCGAGGAGCGCGAGGACCACGCCCATCTCCTCCGACTCCGCGCCGGCGGGCGGCGGCACCCGCCCCGCCCGCTCGAACTCCACGCCCTTGTGGACGAGCAGCGTGGCGTCGCCGCCGTCGTCCACGATCTGCGTCGGGCCGCGCCCGCCGCCGAAGTCGAGGGCCCGCTCCGTGCAGCCCCAGTACTCCTCGAGCGTCTCGCCCTTCCAGGCGAAGACGGGGACGCCGCGCGGCGCGGCGGCGCTCCCCCCCCTCCCCACCACCGCCGCCGCCGCCGCGTGGTCCTGGGTGGAGAAGATGTTGCACGAGGCCCAGCGCACCTCGGCGCCCAGCTCCCGCAGCGTCTCGATGAGGACCGCCGTCTGGATGGTCATGTGCAGCGATCCCGTGATCCGCTGCCCGCGCAGCGGCCGCCGGGCCGCGTACTCGGTCCGCACGGCCATCAGGCCGGGCATCTCCCTCTCGGCGAGCTCGATCTCCTTGCGCCCCCACTCTGCCAGGGAGAGGTCCTTCACCTTGAACTCGAGGCGGGGCGAGGTCCCCCTCCTGGCTGCGCGAACCGTACGGGCGGTCATCGTGGTCTCCTTCACTTGGACGGCGGGTCGTGATGCGTGCGGGGCGCCGCGGACGGCGCTCGTGACGAGCAGGTCCGGGCCGCGGGCGCCCGGCTGGGGCGGGAGGAGGTCACGGCGGGAGCGCTCGAGGTCGGCCCGCGCCAGGATCTCCAGGAGGGCCGCCGGCTCGTGGCCGGTGACGGCCTGCCCCGTGCGGCGGCCGACTTCAGCTCTCGATCCGGATGGATGGATAACCTGGTGGTCCACCCGGGTCAAGCCACGCGCGGCCGCGCCACGAGCCAGGAGCGCCTTCAGTAGTCCTTCGACCAGATCAGGCTGGCGCCGCCGGTCTGGGCGTCGCCGTAACGAGACTCGAAGGTCCAGCGCGGGCTGATCTGGTACTCGACCCGGACCTCGTTGGTGTTCTCGTACTCCTCGGGGTTCGCGTAGAACCGGCGCGTGTAGCCGACGTAGATCTTGTCGGTCACGTACTTGCCGGCGCGGAGCTGGGAGCTGTCGATCGACACGGAGTCGAGGGGCAGCTTGTCCGCGAGCACGCTCTTGAAGACCTGGGTCGCGACGGCGCCCAGGGCGGCGTAACCGGCCTGGTCGCGCGACAGGGTCCCCACCCCGCCCGAGCCCGCCTTGAGCTCGGTGTGGCCCGTCGCTATGAGGAGCGCGATCTGCGACTCGTCCATGGGCGGCTCGCTGGTGAGCTTGATGTCCGGCTTGTCGACCACCCCCGTGACGGCCACGTTCACCCGGGCCGCCGGGTTGTCGTAGACCGCCTGGATCTCGAGCACGGCCGCGCCGGCCTCCCCGCCGGTGAAGCGGACGCGGCCGCGCCGGATGTCGAAGACGCGGCCCCCGATGGGCTCGATCTCGCCTCGCACCGTCTCGACGTCGCCCTCCAGCGTCAGGCGACGTCCCACGTCGGTCACGACGTCTCCGCGCAGCTCGATGTTGATGCGCGGGTTGTCGCTCTTCACGAAGAGGTGGCCGGGCACGTGCGCGTGCAGGCGCACGTGGTAGGGCGTGCCCTCGTCGGGAGGCGCGGCCAACCCCGCGGCGGCGCCTCCGTCGCGGGGCGGGCTGCCGATCACGATGTCGGAGCGCGCGTCGATCGCCTGGAGGGTGCGAGGGATGCGGTTCGGCAGCCGGACGGTGGCGCCCGGGAGCGAGATCTCCGCGAGCAGCTCGCGGCGCGAGACCGTCCCGGTGATCTTCGCGTCCAGATCGAGGGTGGCGAGGTCCTGACCGGCGTGCGGCAGGGTCAGGTTCTCCGTCCGCAGCTCGGCGGTGAGATCGGCCGGGGTGGCGCGCGCGAGGCCCTTGGCCTCGGCGGTGAAGGTGAGCCTCCCCTCGCGGCGCCGCGCCTCCAAGCGCTCCACCCGGAAGTCGTCCTCGGAGATCGTGGCCTGCAGGGCGAGCTGGTGCCACTCCCCCATCTCGGCGATCGAGACCATGCCGTCGGCCAGCGTGACCGTCCCGCGCGGCATCATCCGGCTCAGGGGGCCCGCCAGCACCAGGTCCGCCGCCATCTTCCCGGAGGCCGCGCGGATGAACCCGGGCGCGACCGCGGGGAGGAACCCGAGGTCGAGCTGGTCCGCGATCACGCGGCCATGGGCCGGCGCGTCCAGCAGCGCGCCGGACCGGAGGGCGGGGAGCCCGACGTCACCGCGGGCCTCCACGGTGGCGTCGAGCGTCCCGCCGCTCGCCACCGCGAGGCGCAGCCGTGACCGCAGCTCGCCGTCGTGCGCCCGGCCCTCGACCGTGAGATCGCCGAGGCGATGCTCCTCCACCACGATCCCGCGCCCGACCGCCGCCAGGTCGACGTCGGGGAGCGCGAGCGTGCCCGACACCGCGACGTGACCCGCCATCGTGCCCTTCAGGGAGAGGGGAGCGCCCGCCCCCGCCTGGCGCAGGTCGGCGCCGGGGACGTCGAGCGTCGCCTCGAGGCGCGCGTGCTCGCGCCGGACCGCGTCGCCGAGCTGCTCGACGGGGAGGGCCAGCGAGGCGGCGCCCCTCGCCAGCTCGGCGCCGCCCAGCTCCACCCGCGCCTCGAGGACGGTGGTCCCCTCGCGCGCCCCGAGCTGCACCACCGCGCCGACACCCTGGTAGCCGTGGTAGGCGAGCTCCGCCACCGACAGGGTCGCGGCGCCACGCGGGGCGCGCAGGCTGCCGTCCAGCTCCGCCCGCGCCTGGAGGCGGCCCTGGAGGCCCGCCGGCACGCCGCCCCGCCCGGCGACGGTGGCGAGGTCGAGGCCGGGGATGGTCGCCGTGGCCACCACCCGCTGCCCCGGGAGCCGGCGCAGCGCCCCGACCGGCTCGCGCAGGAGGTCGGCGAGCCGCAGCCCGGTCCGGGCGCTCAGGTCGAGCGCGCGCGCCCCGCCCTGGTCGACCGACGCGGTCAGCTCCGCCTGCGCGCCGGCGTCCTCCAACCTCGCCG
>JAJYHA010000163.1 GCA_021784995.1 Myxococcales bacterium | reverse complement strand
CCACCCCGGCCAGCACCCCCGCCCCGAGCGCCGCCACCGAGTCGGCGAACCGCACCAGCGCCGCGGTGGTCTCGGGATCCTCCAGCAGCGACACCAGCGCCCGCCGCCGGCGGGAGCGGGGCTGGTCGGTCGCGAGGGCGCGGGCGCGCGCCAGCCCCACCGAGACGAGCGCCGCCTCGAGCGCCGCCACCACGCCGCGCAGGGCCAGCAGGCCGCAGGCGGCGAGCGCCAGCTCCAGCACGCGGCCGTCGCCCTCCGGCACCATGGGGAGGAAGGTATCACCTCCGGCCGCGCTGGCGGCGCGACCGCCGGCGTGCTAGGTCGGCGACCGTGGACGCTCGTCGCTCGCGCGGAGCCGTCGCCCTCCTGGTGGGGATGTCCGCGTTCGCGGCGGCCTCCGCGTGGGCCGTCCACGCGCACCCGTTCGCGCCGGGGCTGGCCGCGGCGCTCTGCTTCGCCGCGGTGATCGCGGCCGCGCTCCTCATCTCCTGGGGCGCCGAGGCGGCCCAGTTCTTCGTGTCGCAGGGGCTGGCGGTGGCCTTCATCGCGCTCCTGCAGGTCGTCCCCGAGTTCATGGTGGAGGCGGTGATCGCCTGGCAGGCCGGGCGGACGGGGAACGTCGACCTGGTCTTCGCCAACGCCAGCGGCTCCAACCGCCTGCTGACGGGGTTCGGCTGGCCGCTCATCTTCTTCGTCACCGACTGGTCGCACCGCCGGAAGCACGGCCGGCCGCTCGACGCGCTGCGGGTCCGGCCGGAGCACGTGATCGAGGTGCTGGCGCTGCTCTTCGCGTCGAGCTGGTACCTCGTGCTCGTCTGGAAGGGCAGCCTGGGGCTCGTCGACTCCGCCGTCCTGGGCGGCGCGTTCGTGGCCTACCTGTGGCTCCTCAACCGGCTGCCGGCCGAGGAGGAGGAGGGCAAGGAGGACCTGCTGGCGCCGCCGCGCGCGATCGTCGAGATCGAGCGGCGCTGGGTCCGGCGCGCGACGATGCTCGGGCTCTTCGCCCTGGGTGGCGCCGTCATGTGGGCGGTGGCCCACCCCTTCCTCGAGGCGATGCGGTCGGTGGCGCTGGCGCTCGGCGTCTCCCAGTTCGCCTTCGTCCAGTGGGTGGCGCCCTTCCTGACCGAGTTCCCCGAGAAGGTGACCGCGATCTACTGGTCACGAACGGTGAAGCTGGCGCCCATGGCCCTCCTCAACATGGTGAGCTCCACCGTGAACCAGTACACGGCCCTGGTGGCCATGATCCCCCTCGCCTTCTCCCTCTCGGCGGGGCACGCGGAGGGGATCCCGATGGACCCGCTGCACCGGACGGAGATCTTCCTCTCCTTCGCCACCACCCTCTACGGCGTGGCCTGCCTGCTCAAGTTCCGCTTCACGCGGGTGAACGCCGTCATCATGCTGGCGCTCTTCGTCCTGCAGTTCTTCTACAAGGGGCCGATCGACGTGCCGCGCCTCGGGACCGAGTCGTTCGGCCTCCACGTGGGGCCCATCGAGGCGCACGTGGCCGTCGCCTGGGCCTACGTCTTCCTCTCGGTGGCCGAGGTGACGCGGCACGGGCGCGAGCTGCGCGTGGGCGAGGCGCTGCGCCACACCCTGGCCGCCATGCGGCGGTGAGCCGCCGGCGGCGGTGCGGCGCCGGCGGCCCTCTGCTATAAGCCGATCCCCTATGGCGAAGAAGGTGCGGGTCTACGTCACGCTCAGGAGCGGGGTCCTCGATCCGCAGGGCTCGGCCGTCGGCCGGGCGCTGCGGACGATGGGTTACGACGAGGTGGAGGACGTCCGCCTCGGCAAGTACATCGAGGTGACGCTCCGCGACGGCGCGAGCGCCGAGGAGAGCCGGCGGCGCGTCGACGAGATGTGCCGCAAGCTCCTCGCCAACACGGTCATCGAGGACTACCGCGTCGAGCAGGCCGCGGAATGAAGATCGGGATCCTCACCTTCCCCGGCTCCAACTGCGACCACGACGTCTACCACGTGGTGAAGCACGTGGTGGGCGCGGAGGCCCGCTACGTCTGGCACAAGGACCGCCTGCCGGCCGGCCTCGACGCGCTGGTGCTGCCGGGCGGCTTCAGCTACGGCGACTACCTTCGCTGCGGCGCCATGGCGCGCTTCTCCCCGGTGATGGAGGACGTGGTCGGGTTCGCGCGCTCCGGCGGTCCGGTGCTCGGCATCTGCAACGGCTTCCAGATCCTGTGCGAGGTGGGCCTCCTGCCCGGGGTCCTGCTCCGCAACGCGTCGCTCAAGTACATCTGCCAGGACGTGCTGGTGGAGGTGCAGGGCGAGCCCACCCCGGTCACCACCGGCCTGCGCGGCCAGCGGATCCGCATGCCCATCGGCCACGGCGACGGGAACTACCACGCCGACGCCGAGACGCTCGACCGGCTGGAGGGCGAGGGGCGCGTCGTCTTCCGCTACGTGGGGGGCGCGCCCAACGGCGCGGCGCGCGACATCGCGGGGATCGCGGGCGGGGAGCGCCTCAACGTGGTCGGGCTCATGCCGCACCCGGAGCGAGCCGCCGAGGTCGTCCTGGGGTGCGCCGACGGGCGCAAGCTGTTCGACAGCCTCCTCGCGGCCTGAAGTTCGCTTGATCCGCCGCCGGCGCCCGGACAGGTTGGGGCGGTGCTGATCGACGTGCGCGGACCGGCCGGGAGGCTGGAGGGCCTCCACGAGGTCCCCGGTGCGCCGCGCTTCGCCGCGGTGGTGTGCCACCCACACCCCCTGTACGGGGGGACGATGAACAACCACGCCACCTACCGCCTGGCGAAGGCGGTCCGCGCGGCGGGGGGCGTCTCGCTGCGGTTCAACTTTCGCGGCGTGGGGCGGAGCGCGGGCGCCCACGACGCGGGGCGCGGAGAGGTGGAGGACACGCGCGCCGCCCTGGACTGGCTCGCAGAGCAGCACCCCGGCCTGCCGCGCTACGCCGCGGGCTTCTCGTTCGGTTCGTGGATGGCGCTCGCCGCCGCCTGCGGCGACGCCGCCGTCCGCGGGGTCCTGTGCGCCGGGCTGGCGCTCTCGCTCCGCGAGCTGGCCACGGAGGCGGCGCGCACGTACCCCCGGCCGGTGGCGGTGGTCCAGGCCGAGCACGACGAGTTCGGGCTCCCCTCCGAGGTGGAGCGCCGCCTGGCCGGCGCCGCCGCGCCCCGCCGCGTGCTGGTGGTCGCCGGCGCCACCCACCTCTTCACGGAGGAGCTCCCGGAGCTGGAGCGGCGCGCGGGCGAGGCCCTCGACTGGCTCCTCGGGACACCGGCGTGACCCGCCCCGGCACGGCGAGCGTCGGCGCCTTCGTCGGCCACAAGCGCGACGAGCTCACGCGCATCTGGCGCGCCGCGCGCGCCTCGGCGCGGCCCGAGACCTTCCCCGGCCTCCTCGACGGCGTGGTGCCCTCCTTCTTCGACGCCTGCGCCGATCGGCTGGCGCGCGAGGCGCCGCCGGAGGAGGTCTGGGCCGGGCTGTGCGGCCTCGTCCGCTGGCCGCCACCCCTGGCCGCGGCCGAGGTGAACCGTGAGTGGACGCTGCTCGCCGAGGTGATCGGCGCCGTCTGCGAGTCGTTGAACTGCCGCGCCGAGGTGGCGCGCTGGCTCGAGCGCGCCGCCTCCGCCTGCCGCGACGGGATGGCGGCCGTGGCGCAGCGGGGCGCGGCCGCGCCCGCCGGCCTGGTCCTGTGCGTCGTCCACTCCCCGCTCGCGCCCCGCCGCGTGCCGCCCTCCCGCCACGGCGCCGACGGCTGAAGCGTCACCCCGCGCGGGGACCCGCGGGCGGCTCTCCCGCGGCGCCTTTCGCGGGCGCCCGGCCGGTGAGCGCGACCGAGCCGGGGGGCATGGCCGGGCCGGCCACGGTGGCCGCCACCTCCCGCGCGCCACCCCGCACCAGGCCGTAGAGGGCGTAGCCCAGCACGCCGAGCCCGATGAGCGGGAAGGCGACGACGAAGAGGCCCCCGAGCGCGGGGGCGGCGAGCATGGCCATGATGACCGGGACGTGGACGAAGCGCTCCGCGGCGCCGCCCGGCAGCGCGCCGCCGTCGGTCGCCACGTTCACGATCTCGAAGGTGTGGGCGTTGACGTAGTAGCCGCTCCGGACCTGGGTGCCGCCCGCGTGCGAGGCCATGGATCCTCCCGGCTAGGCCCGAGCGACCACGGTGACGTAGGCGAGGAAGGCAGCGCCGAGGAGGGCCAGCGGGAACGCGAGGATCATGACGGCCTCCGTCGATGCGCGCGGCCGGATCGCCGCGCGCGGTCGTCCTCTCTTCACTCCAAGGATCGGGCCAGGCCGCGGCGGTCCGGCGCCGCCGCCCGCGACTCCAACCGCCCGTGAGGAGGGCGCTTCCAGGCGTCGAGAGGCTCGACGATCCACCCCCGCCGGCGGAGGTCGTCGAGATCCTCGACGCCCCGTGCGCGGTGAATACCCGGAAGCCCCGTGCTCGCGGGCGCTTGCGACCGGAGCGGCGCGCTCGCCGAATTCCTCGACGGCGCGGCGGCGCTCGACGGCGCCTAGGCTCCGGCGAGCTGGACCCCCTCGAACACGAGGGTGGGGCAGCGCGACGCGGACCAGGGGTAGGGGTCGTCCCCGAGCGCCACCAGGCGCCGCCACAGCTCGAGGTGGTTGCCCGAGACGTTCATCTCTCCCACCGGCTCGGCCGCCACCCCGCCCCGGATCCGGTAGCCCTGCACCCCGAGCGAGAAGTCGCCGGTGGTGGAGTTGGAGTTCCCGCCCAGGAAGCCCGTGACGAGGAGGCCCTCCCTGGCGTCGGCGAGCAGCCCGGCCCGCTCGCGGGTCCCGAGCTTCCAGGCCAGGTTGGAGCTGCCGCGGGTGGTGGGGCGCATCCCGAGCTTCCGCCCGTAGTAGTTGTCCACGTAGAAGTTCTCGAGCACGCCCTGTTCGAAGAGGGGGAAGCGCCGTGCGGCGATCCCCTCCCTGTCGAAGAGGCGAGACCCGAGCCCCCGCGGCACGAGCGGGTCGTCCGCGACGTCGAGGAGCGCGCTCCCCACCCGCTGGCCCAGCTTCGCGTCGAGGAAGCTGCGCTTCTGCTGCAGGGCGGCGGCGGAGAGCGGACCGAGGAGGAGGCCGAGCAGCCGGCCCGCCGACCGGTTCTCCACCACCATCGTGACGAGCGCCGAGTCGCCCTTGCGCGCGCCGATCCGGCCCAGGGCGCGCTCCGCCGCGCGGCGTCCCACCTCGGCCGCCGGCGGGAGCTGGGCGAGGTGGCGAGCGGTCGCGGCGTCCCAGTCCTCGGGGCGCCGGCCGTCGGGATCCTTCACCGAGACCTGCGCGCTCATCCCGAAGTCGGTCGCGCAGCGTGATCCGACGAAGCCGTTCGAGTGGACGCGCGCGCTCTCGCCCCGCGTGTCGCCGAAGCCGGTGGTGACGGAGAGGATGGCCCCGGCGCCCTTCACGGCGCGCGCGGCGGCCTCCAGCTCCTCCGCGATGCGGCGGCGCCGGGGCGCGTCGAGGTCGTCGTGGCCGCGGTCCTCGAGGTCGAGGTCCACCCTCGCCTGCCCGGCGTAGAGCGCGGGGTCGGGCAGCGCACGGTGCGGGTCCACCGCCAGCGTGCGGGTGAGCGCGACGCAGTCGGCCACGAAGCGCCGGACCGCGTCGGGGCGGAGGTCCGAGGTGGAGACGGCCGCGTAGCGCCCCTCCACGTAGAGCTCGAGGCCGAGCCCGCGCGTGGTCGCCTCGCTGACGCGCTCCAGCTTCCCGTCGCGCCACTGCACCTCGACGTTGCGGACCCGGTAGGCGCTGGCCGCGGCCTCCCGCGCCCCCGCGCGCCGCGCCAGCTCCACCGCCCCGCGGGCGGCGTCGAGCAGCTCCTCTCCGGCCATCGCTCCCTCCCTCCCCTCGGCGCCCGCGCTCAGGCCTTGCCGCGGCCGCCCACCGTCATCGAGGAGACGCGCACGGTGGGCAGGCCCTGCGAGACCGGCACGCTCTGTCCGTCCTTCCCGCAGGTCCAGCCGCCCTCGTCGATCTCCAGGTCGTCGGCGACCATGTCCACCCGCTCGAGCACCTTCGGTCCGTTGCCGATCACGTTCACGTCCTTGATCGGGCGGGTGAGCTTCCCGTCCTCGATCATCCAGCCGTTCTTCACGTAGAAGGTGAAGTCGCCGGCGCCGATGTGGACCTGCCCGTTGGTGAAGTTCTGGCAGTAGACGCCCCGCTTCACGCTGGCGATGATCTCCTCCCGCGTGTGGGGCCCGGGCAGCATGTAGGTGGCCCGCATGCGGGGCATGGGCGGGTACTGGTAGCCCTGGCGCCGCCCGTTCCCGGTGGGCGCGACGCCGTAGTGGCGCGCGCTGATGGCGTCGTGCAGGTAGGTGGTGAGGACGCCGTCCTCGACGAGCCGGGTGGTGCCGGCGGGGTTCCCCTCGTCGTCGACGTTGATGGCGCCCCGCGCGCCGGGGCACGCCGCGTCGTCGACGATGTTCACGAAGGGCCTCGCGACGGGCTTGCCGATCCGGTCGGCGTAGATGGAGACGTTCTTGCGGTTGAAGTCGGCCTCCATGCCGTGCCCGATGGCCTCGTGGAGGAGGATGCCGGAGGAGCCCGCCGCCAGCACCACCGGCAGCTCGCCCGCCGGCGGCGGCGCCGCCTCGAAGAGGACGACGGTGCGGGCCACCGCCTCGCGCACCACCCGGTCGATCCGCTCGGGCGAGTAGAACTCGAACCCCGCGCGCCCCGCGACGTTGTAGCCGCCCTGCTCGCGCCGGCCGCCCTGCTCCGCCACGCAGGAGACGGCGAGCACGGTCATGGGCTGGAGGTCCTCGACGATCCGCCCCGCGCTGTCGGCGAGGAGGATGGCGCCCGCCTCGTCGCGGAAGTGGACGTTCACCTTCCGCACCCGCGGGTCGGCGGCGAAGACGCGGCCGTTCACGCCGTCCAGCAGCGGCAGCTTCTGCTCCGGCCGGACCTCCTCCCACCGCAGCCGGAGCGGGTAGCGCTGCGGCAGCTTCCCCTCCACGTGGAAGCGCCGCGGGGCCGGCCGCGACGGCCCGTCGGCGATGGCGGCGGCGGTGAGGGCGCAGGCCCGGACCGCGGCCGGGGAGAGGTCCTCCGTGTAGCCGTAGCCGGTCTGGTCGCCCTTCACCACCCGCACGCCGACGCCCAGCTCCACCGCGGCGTAGGCGCGGTTCACGGCGCCGTCCTCGAGGCCGAGGTCGTTCGAGACGCGGTGCTGGAAGAAGACGTCGGCGTGGTCGCCGCCCCGGGAGAGCGCCGCGCCCAGCGCCTCGGCGATGAGCGCCTCCGTCACGTCGAAGCGCGCGAAGTGGCGGATGGCGCCGGACGGCCCGCCGGAGCCGCCCGCGCCGCCGGCCCCGCCGCCGTCCGCGCCGAGCCGCTCGCCGGCCGAGGCGGCGATGAGGGTCCCCGCTGACATCTGCACGAACCTCCGGCGCCCCATCCCGTCCGTCACGGACGCTCTCCTCTCGCGAGGCCGGGGCGCGACGACCGGAGGTATAGCGGCCGGCCGCCCCTGGCCGCAAAGCGCCTCCCGCGGATCTCGCCTCCCCTCGCTCCCACCCAGGGGGGTGCTGGACCGCGCACGGAGGACGTGCGTGATCATCACCTATCATGCCCAGCGTCCACGTCGGAGAGGGTTCGCTCGCCTACCGTGAGGCCGGAGCCGGGAACGAGGTGGTGCTCCTGCTCCACGCCTTCCCGCTCCACTCCGGGATGTGGGAGCCGCAGCTGGCGTTCCTGGCCGCGCGCCACCGCGTCCTCGCGCCCGACTACCCGGGGCTGGGCGCGAGCGGCCCCGCGCCCGCCGTCACCTCGATGGAGCGGGTGGCGCAGGACGTGGAGCTGCTGTTGCGGCAGCTCGGCGTCCGCCGGGCCGTCGTGGTCGGCCTCTC
>JAJYHA010000069.1 GCA_021784995.1 Myxococcales bacterium | reverse complement strand
ACCGGGTTCGAGGCCGGGAGGGCGTTCGCGGTCAGGCACGCGCCGCCCGCGCTCACCGTGATCGGGGCGGCCGGGCTGGAGGAGGTCCAGGCGACCTGCGCGGTCACGTCGGCCGTGCTGCCGTCGCCGTAGAGTCCGGTCGCCGTGAGGCAGGTGCTCGCCCCGACGGGGATCGTGCTGCGTGCGGCGGAGACCTGGATCCCCTGCAGGACGGCGCTGGTGACCGCAACGTCCATCCCGCCGGCCAGGGTGCCGTCGAGCGTGCTCGCGCCGACGCGGGAGGAACCGACCTGGACGGCGGTCGCGATCGGACCGGTCATCACGATGCCGCCGCTCGAGGACCAGGCCAGCAGCGACGTGACGTCGGCCGACGATCCGTCCGTGTAGGTGCCGGTGGCGCGGTAGCCGGCGACGCTCCCCTTGGCAAGCGAGGCTGGCCCCGAGATCGCGATGGCGGTGAGAGTTGCGCCGGTCACGGTGACGCTCGCGACCCCAGACCTCCCGGCGAGGGCTGCGGTCACCTGGGCGCTGCCCTTCGCCTTCGCGGTGAGCAGGCCGCCGCTCGCGACGGTGGCGACGCTCGGGTCGGAGGTGGTCCACGCCGCCTGGGCCGTGACGTCACGGGTCGACAGGTCGGAGTACGTCGCGGTCGCGACGAACTGCTGGGCGAGCCCGGACGCGAGCGTCCTCGACGTCGGCGCGACCGTGACGGACCGGAGGACGGCGGGCGAGACGACCACCGGGATGGATGTCACGACCGCGCCGAGCTGCGCGAGCACGTCGGCAGTGCCGACCTGCAGCCCGGTGGCCGTCCCCCCCGCGCCCACCGCCAGCAGGGACGGATCGGACGAGGACCAGCTCACCAGCGTCGTGACGTCGCGGCTCGATCCGTCGGAGTAGGTGCCGGTGGCCCCGAAGGCACCGGACGTCCCGCTGGCGATGGACCCCGGGCCCTCGATCGTGATGGACTCCAGCACCGCGGAGTTGACCGTCGCGCTCGCGCTCCCGGTGACGCCCGCCAGCGTGGCGCGGACGGTGGTCGTCCCGGGGGCGACCGCAGAGAGGACGCCGGCGGTCGCCACGGCGTTGGAGACCGAGGCCACGCCGCCGTCCAGCGTGCTCCAGCCCACGAGCCCGGTGAGCGGCTGGGTGGTCCCGTCGCTGAAGGTGCCGGTCGCCGCGAGCTGCACGGTCAGGCCGGCCGCCAGGCTGACGCTGCCGGGCGTCACGGCGATGGAGAGCAGGGAGGCCGTCGTGACCTGGATCGCCGCCGTGGTGCGGAGCGTGCCGTCGGCCGTCACCGCGACGACGCTGGCGCTCCCGGGGGCCCTGCCGGTGACGACGCCTGCTCCGGAGACGGAGACCACCAGGTCGTTCGAGGTGCTCCACGCGACGAGGGCGCTCAGGTCGTGCGTGGAGCCGTCCGAGTAGGTGCCGACGGCGTGCAGCGTGGCCGAGGTGCCGGCGGCGAGGGTCGCCTGAGGCGGCGTCAGCGCGAGGGCCACGAGGGTGGCGCTCGTCACCGTCACCGTGACGCCGGCGCCGACCCCGCCCTCCCCGGCGGTGACGGTGGCGGTCCCCGGGCCGACGGGGTGCACCACGCCGCCGCCCGAGACGGTGGCCACCGCGGGATCGGAGGAGGACCAGGTCACCTGGGAGGTGAGATCCTGGGTGTTGCCGTCGGAGTAGGTGCCGGTCGCGGTCAGCCCGACGTCCACGCCCACCGGCGTGGTCACGGCGCCCGAGGTGGAGGAGCCGCCGGCCCCGACGGTCAGGCTCTGCAGCACCGCGTCCGTGACCACCACGGGCGCCACCACCAGGGCCCGCGCGAAGGTGGCGGTGATGCTCGCCGTCCCGGGGGCGACCGCGATCACCTGTCCCGACGCGTCCACCGTGGCCACCGCAGGGTCGCTGCTGGCCCAGGTGGCGACCGGCGTCACGTCCTGCTTCGAGTCGGACAGGACCGCGAAGGCCGCGAGCTGCTGGCGGGTCCCCTTGGCGAGGGTGGCGCGCGCCGGGGTCAGCGTCATCGTGAGGACGATGGCCGGCGTCACGGTGAGCGACGCCGTGGCGTCGATGCCCTGGTAGCTGGCCCTCACCAGCGCGCTCCCCGGGGCGGTCGCGATCGCGACTCCCTGCCCGGGCAGGAAGGTGACGAGGCTCGGATCCGAGGACGACCAGGTCGCCTGCTGCGACACGTCGCGGCTCGTGCCGTCCGCGAACTCGGCGCGCGCGACGAACGGGAGCCGGGTGCCGGCGGGCGCGGAGGTGCTGCCGGGGACGATCGCGAACGACTGCACGGCCGCGGTCGTGGCTCTCGCAGCCTGCGACGCGCTCATGCCGCTGCCGCCGCCGCAGGCGGCGAGCGCGAGCGCCAGGGCTCCGACGATCCAGCTCCTGGCGTCGCCGATGTGGGGGCGGTTGCGGTTCATCCAAGGCCTCGTGTCCGTGCCGCAGCTCCGCGGTCGTCGACGAGAGCCATCTTGCGGACATGGGCGCAGGAGGTCGATTCCCGTGGGGAAGTGACGTCGGGTGTGTGGACGCAGGCGCTCCCCGGGACGTCACGCGGACACGTTCCCCGGGCGACGAGCGCCCGATCGGCGGCGCGCGTGGCGGCGGCGTCACGTGGATGCGGTACCTGGCCGCCCCGCGCCGGAGGTGGAGCGCCGGGCTCGAAGGCGGCGCGCTCCCACATCGGCGCCGGATCCCGGACAGCCCACCACTCCTCGGCCGATGTGACCGCGGGTCCCAGGACCGGGGTCGTGGGACGGGTGGAAACCGTGGAGAGGGCTCATGGTGGTCTCGCACCAGGCCGGAGCGCCGGAGGTCCCGTGAACGAGTGCTCATACGAGCTGTACGTGGAGGCCTTCCGCGCGGTCCGCGAGGCCCTGCGCGAGACGGACGCGGAGGCGCTGCGCGCGGTCCGGCGGGAGATCACGCGGCGGCACGGCACCGCCAACCTGGTCTGCGTCCTCGCCATGATCGAGGCCCAGCGCGGCGCCGCGGAGCGGAGCAAGGAGGATGTCTGCGGCGGCGTGCTGTGCACCCACCGGTGCCCCGCGGGGTGCCCGTCTCGGCCGAGGAGCTGAGGACAGGAGGAGCGCCATGAGCCTCGCCACCGTCTCGAGCCTCGCGCCGGTCGCCGGCAGCCTGCTGGTGCTCGCGCTGGCGGTCCTCTTCACGCGGCTGTGGGTGAACGACACCGCCTCCCAGGCGGTCCGCCATCTGCACATGCTCGGAATCCGCCCGGGCCGGCACTACAAGCTCGGCGGCGCGTGGGCGCGGCTCGCCGTCCGCGACCGGCGCAACCTGCTGTGGGGAGCGCTGGCGCTGCTCGCGTGGATCGCGCTGGTGGTCACGCTCGACGGCGTCCGCCGCTAGATCGCGCGAGGACGCGCGCCGGGGAGGTCACCCGTGCGACGCGCCCAGGCTCGACTCCGGCCAGCCCGCCCGCGGGACGTCGCTCCGCGCCGCGCCCATGCGCGCGCCGACGGAGAGCAGGAAGAGCCCCGCCACGCCCGCGGTGATCCCCGCCCCGACGACGAAGGCGAGCGCGCCACCCGGCACGTGCAGCGAGGGGAGCACCAGCAGGAACCGCTCGGCGCCGAGTCCCAGCAGCACCGTCGCCGAGCCGATGGCCAGCGTCTCGCGCCGGCGCTTCATGCGCTCGGAGAAGAGGAGCCAGAACGGCCACACGAAGACCGCCACCAGCACCGCCTCCGACACCGGCCGGTAGGGCCCCTGCCAGCGCGCCAGCAGCGCCGCCGACTCCTCGGGGATGTTGCCGTACCAGGTCGGGAGGAAGAGGCTCCAGAGCAGGTACGTCCAGACCACGATGAAGCCGAAGAGCAGCTTGCCCACGTCGTGGCGGAGATCGGGCCCGCTGACGTCGCGCACCGCCGCCACCAGCGCGATCCATGCGAAGCCGGAGAGGAACGCGCCGATGAAGTAGTAGGCCGGGACCACCGTCGCCGGGGGACCGCCGGCCAGCCCCATCACCAGGTCGTAGGCCCAGAACGAGAGGGCGACGGCGTAGGCGAAGGCGTAGAGCACGGCGGAGGCGCGCACCCGGCCGTCGTCGGCCTGGGGATCGCGCGCCCGCCCCACGAACCGCCAGCCGAGGAGGAAGAGCGCGGCGCTGGGCAGCAGGAGCCGGACCCACAGCCCGGCCAGGCGGCCGGCGCCGGCCCCGCCCGTCCAGGGGATGAAGGCGTGCGCCCCCAGGGCCAGGACCAGGAGCAGGACCAGCGATGGGCCGAAGAACGCCTCGCCCGCCAGGGCGATGGGCAGGATCGGGCGCGCCCAGCCGCCGTGCGCGATCCGGACCGCCGCGGCGAGCGCCACGCTGCCTGCGGCGAGGCCGCCGAAGAAGAGGAAGGCGGCGTCGAGCGCGGCGAAGGCGGCGGCGGCGCGCCCGAGCAGCAGGGCCACGCAGAGCGCGGCCACGCCGATCAACGCCGCGGCGGCCGCGAGGAGGGCGAGCGGGCGTCCCAGGCCCGCGGCCGGACCTTCGAGGGAGAGCCGGGTCATGGTGCGTGGATCCTTCCCTGGATGACGCGGACGTAGTTCACGACGTCCCATCGATCCGCCGGCGAGAGCCCCTCGCGCGCCGGCGGCATCGCCTTGCCGCCGTAGCTGATCGTCCCCCAGATGAAGCCGTCGCTCCGGGCCTGGACCGTCGCGTAGGCGAGGTCGGGCGCGGGCGGGAAGAAGCGGGAGACCGGGCCGCCCCCGTGGCCCGCGGCCCCGTGGCAGGGCGCGCAGCGCGCCAGGAAGATCGCCCGGCCGTGCGCGAGCGAGGTCGCCGTGGGCGTCACCGGGTTCGGGAGATCACCGGTGTCGTCGCGGCTGTCGTAGCGCGGACCGGCGCCGAGCGGCACGGAGCGCTCGGGCTGCGGCCGCGGCGCGTCCTCGGGGCGGATCGAGGGCTGGTACCACATGTCGGTGCGCCAGTCGTTGGAGCACCCGGCGGCGCCGGCCAGCAGCGCGGCGAGGAGCGCGGCCCTAGGCGACACGGCGCACCTCCACGGCCCCGGCCTGCAGGAAGATGCGCTCGGCCTCCTCCCCGCCTCCGGCGGCGAAGACGGCCAGGCGGTCGCGGTCGAACCGCTCGTCGCGCGGGAACGCGCCGGTGCCGCCCCCGAGGAACGATCGCACCGTCACCGCCACCAGGTTGGTGATCGAGCCGATCAACACCGTCATCTCGAACATGATCACGACGAACGCCGGGAGGGAGACGATCTCCTTGCCGCCGGTGACGAGCGGCCACGACAGCGAGGTGAGCACCGGGAGCAGGACGCCGACGACCAGGCCCAGGAGCGCGCCGGGCAGGGTGGCGTAGTCGATGGCGCTGCGCGGCTTGGCCAGCGCCGCCACCACCTCGGGGAACGGCGCCGGCATCCCGGCGTGCAGGTCGCGGATCCCGCGCTCGCGCAGCGACCGGATGGCGCCCGCCGCCAGCGCGGGCTCGTCGAAGGTGGCGAGGACGCCCGGCTCAGGCCGCATGGCCCACCTCCATCGCCGCCTCGTGCTCCGCCTCCTCCTTCATCTCGGAGATGGAGACCGAGGGGAAGATCTTGAGGCCGATCAGGAACAGCATGAAGAACCAGCCGAACGCGCCGAAGGTGATGGCCCACTCGACCCAGCTCGGGACGTAGAGCCGCCAGTCGAACGGGAGGCGATCGTGGGCCAGCGAGGTCACGATGATGTTGACGCGATCCAGCCACATGCCCACGTTGACCGCGATGCAGATCGCGAGCAGCGCGGCGGCGCTGTGGCGGATCCGCTTCCAGTAGAGGAGGAGCGGCCCCACGCAGTTGCAGGTCACCATGAGCCAGAACAGGGGCGCGTAGTCCCCCGTCATGCGGTAGATGAAGGTGCTGCGCTCCGGGTCGTTCGCGGGCTGCGGGAGGGTGAGCAGGATCTCGGTCGTGTAGGAGTACGTGATGATGGCGGAGGTGAGCATCACGAGCCGGCACAGCATGTCGACGTGGCGCTGCGTGATGAGGTCCTCCAGGTGGAAGGCCCTCCGCAGCGGGATCAGGATCGTGATCACCATGGCGACGCCGGAGAGGATGGCGCCCGCGACGAAGTAGGGAGGGAAGAGCGTGGAGTGCCACCCGGGCAGCACCGCGGCCGCGAAGTCCCAGGAGACCACGCTGTGTACGGAGACGACCAGCGGCGTGGCGAACGCGGCGAAGAAGAGGTAGGCGCGGGTGTAGTGGCGCCACTGCTCGTCGGTGCCGCGCCAGCCGAAGGAGAGCAGGCCGTACAGCCTGCGCCGCCAGCCCTCCGCCCCGTCTCGTAGCGCCGCGAAGTCGGGCGCCATCCCCACCACCAGGAAGATGGAGGAGACGGTGAGGTAGGTCGAGACGGCGAAGACGTCCCAGATGAGCGGCGAGCGGAAGTTCACCCAGAGCGACCGCTGGTTGGGGTACGGGAAGAGCCAGTAGGCGAACCAGGGGCGCCCGAGGTGCAGCACGGGGTAGAGCCCGGCCGTGAGCACCGCGAAGACGGTCATCATCTCGGCCACCCGGTAGACCGCCGTCCGGAAACGGGCCCGGAAGAGGAAGAGGATGGCGCTGATGAGGGTGCCGGAGTGGGCGATGCCGACCCAGAACACGAAGTCGGTGATGAGGTTGCCCCACATGCCGGGCCGGCGCAGCCCGGTCCAGTGGAGGCCGCTGCGGACGATGAGCGAGTAGGCCCAGGCGCCGAACGCGAAGACCGCGGCCGACACCGCCAGCGCCGCCCAGTACGCGCCGCCGGGCTTGCGGTGCGTGGCCCGGACCGTCTCCTCGATGGTCCGGAAGCGGCTGGCCGTGCTCGCTGCGCTCATGTCTCCTCCGCGCGCGCCACCCGCGCCAGGTAGGTGATGGCGGGCCGGGTGTTGACCTCCTCCAGCGCCTGGAATCCGCGCGGCGCGCGCGCCGCCTGGCTCACGCGCGAGGAGGGGTCGTTCGCGTCCCCGAACACGATGGCCTGCGCCGGGCACGTCTGGGCGCACGCCGGGACGATCTCGCCGTCCGCGACCGGCCGCCCCCCGTCGCGGGCCTGCCCCTCGGCGTACCGGATCCGCTGCACGCAGAAGGTGCACTTCTCCATCACCCCGCGCGAGCGGACGGTGACGTCGGGGTTGAGCTGCATCTGGAGCGGCGCCGGGAACTGGGCGTCCCTCCAGTTGAAGGTGCGCACCTTGTACGGGCAGTTGTTCGAGCAGTAGCGGGTGCCGACGCAGCGGTTGTAGACCTGCGCGTTCAGCCCCTCGGCGGTGTGGTAGGTGGCGTAGACGGGGCAGACCGTCTCGCACGGCGCGTTCGTGCACTGCTGGCACAGCATGGGCAGGAGCTGCACGTCGAGCGGTCCGCCCGGCTCGTCCCCCAGGTAGCGCTCGATCCGGAGCCAGCCCATGTAGCGCCCCATGAGCGCGGCCTCGGGCCCCATCACCGGCACGTTGTTCTCGGCGAAGCAGGCCACGACGCAGGCCTCGCACCCGGTGCAGCGGTCGAGGTCGATGACCATGGCCCAGCGGTGATCCGGGTGGCGCGGCTCCGGGTACATCACCTGCGAGAGGTCGGGCCGGTGCGCCGCCGGCGCGGCCGCGGTGACGTTCTGGACGATCTCGCGCCCGTGCTGGTAGGGGCTCCCCTCGAGCAGCGGCAGCGCGCGCCTCCGACCCGGCGCCGAGACCACCACCCGGCTCCCCGCATACGCGCGCGCACCCGACAGCGGATCGACCGACGGCGCCTGCACCGCGCGGGCCTCCGCGCTCCCGAGCCGCAGGGCGACCACGTCGTCACGCACGCCGCGGAAGACGTAGGCCGGCACCTCCGCGCGGCCGCCGGCGCCGGCCACCGCGATCAGGTCCCCGTCGCGGACGCCGAGCCGGGCCGCGGTGGCCGGCGCGATCTCGGCCCAGGGGCTCCAGGAGACGCTGCTCAGCGCGTCCGGGATCTCGCGCAGCCACGGCAGGTCCGCGCCGCGACCGTCGCCGTGCAGCGCCGTGGGGAAGAGCACCAGGTCCAGCTCGCCGACGGCGGCGGGCGCCGGCGCGGG
>JAJYHA010000002.1 GCA_021784995.1 Myxococcales bacterium | reverse complement strand
CAGGACCTGCGGTCCGGAGAGAACCCGCACCAGGCCGGCGCGTTCTACCGCGCGGCGCGCGCCCCCGAGGAGCCGAGCGTCTCGTTCGCCAGCGTGCTCCAGGGGAAGGAGCTCAGCTACAACAACCTCCTCGACCTCGAGGCGGCGCTCGCCTGCGTGAAGGAGTTCGACGAGGTCGCCTGCGTCGTCATCAAGCACAACACGCCCTGCGGCGTCGCCCTGGGGAGCACGCCCGCGGAGGCGTTCGCCCGGGCGCGTGCGTGCGATCCGGTCTCCGCCTTCGGCGGCATCGTGGCGCTGAACCGTCCCGTCGACGCCGCGGCGGCCCGGGAGCTGACCGACCTCTTCCTGGAGTGCGTCATCGCCCCCGCCTACAGCCCCGAGGCGCGCGCCGCGCTCGCCGCCAAGAAGAACGTGCGCCTGCTCGAGAGCCCGCGCCTGGGACAGCCGCGCGCCTCCTGGAGCCGCCGGCCGGAGGAGGCCCGCGAGCTGCGCTCCGTCGTGGGCGGCCTGCTGGTGATGGACCGGGACCTGGGCCAGGTGCGGCGCGAGGACTGCCGCGTCATGACCCGGCGCGCTCCCACCGAACCGGAGTGGCGCGACCTGCTCTTCGCCTGGAAGGTCGTGAAGCACGTGAAGTCGAACGCCATCGTCTTCGCGCAAGGTGACCGGACTGCCGCCATCGGGGGAGGGCAGACCAGCCGCGTCGAGTCCGTGAAGACGGCCGTCATGAAGGCCGCCCTCGAGGTGCGCGGCTCCTCCGTCGGGTCCGACGCGTTCTTCCCGTTCAAGGACGGCGTGGAGGAGATCATCCGGGCCGGCGCCACCGCCGTCATCCAGCCGGGCGGCTCGGTGCGTGACGCCGAGGTGATCGCGGCCGCCGACGCGGCGGGCATCGCGATGGTCGCCACGGGGATGCGCCACTTCCGCCACTGACCGCCGGGCGGCGGCGGGAGCCGTGGTATAGGACCGTCGCATGCGCATCCTCGTCGTCGGCTCCGGAGGGCGCGAGCACGCGCTGGCGTGGAAGATCTCGCGGAGCCCGCTCCTGTCGGCGCTCTTCTGTGCGCCGGGCAATCCGGGCGTCGCGCCCATCGCGACCCGCGTGCCCGTCCGCGCCGACGACGTCGAGGGGCTGACGCGCGAGGTGCGGTCGCGCCGCATCGACCTGGTGGTGGTGGGGCCCGAGGCGCCGCTGGTGGCGGGGCTGGCCGACCGGCTGACGGCGGAGGGCGTGCCGGTCTTCGGGCCGACCGCCGCCGCCGCCCGGATCGAGGGCTCGAAGGCCTTCGCCAAGGAGGTCATGCAGGCGGCGGGCATCCCGACCGCCGAGCACCGCACCTTCACGGAGGTGGAGCCGGCCCTCGCGCACGTCCGGGAGCGCCGCGGGCAGGTGGTCGTGAAGGCCGACGGGCTGGCGGCCGGCAAGGGGGTGGTGGTCCCGGCCACCCTCGCCGAGGCGGAGGAGGCGGTCCGCGCCATGCTGGTGGGCCGCGTCCACGGCGCGGCGGGCGCACGGGTGGTGATCGAGGAGCGGCTGGAGGGACCGGAGGCGAGCGTCATCGCGCTCTGCGACGGCCAGCGCGTGCGTCTCCTCCCCGTGGCCCAGGACCACAAGCGGGTCGGCGAGGGCGATCGGGGGCCGAACACCGGAGGCATGGGAGCCTTCTCGCCGACGGTGAAGGTGACGGAGGCGGTCGAGCGCGAGGTCGAGGAGCGCGTGCTCCTGCCGGCGGTGCGGGAGCTGGCGCGGCGCGGCAGCCCGTTCCGGGGGGCGCTCTATGCCGGCCTCATGCTGACGCAGGCCGGCCTCCGCGTCATCGAGTTCAACGCGCGCCTCGGGGATCCGGAGACGCAGCCCATCCTGATGCGGCTCCCGGGCGACCTCGTCCCTGCGCTGCTCGGCGCCGCGCGGGGCGACCTCTCGGCCGTGCGGATCGAGATCGACCCGCGCGCCGCGGTGGGCGTGGTGCTCGCGGCCGAGGGCTACCCGGCGAAGCCGGTCACGGGCGATGCCATCGTGGGGGCCGACGGGCCGTTCGAGGAGGGCGTGCAGGTGTTCCACGCCGGCACGGCGCTCGATCCCGCGGGCCGGCTCGTCAGCGCCGGCGGCCGCGTGCTCACCGTCTGCGCCCTCGGCGGCGACCTCGCCGACGCGCGGACGCGCGCCTACCGTGCCCTGGGCGGCATCCGCATGCGAGGTGGCCACTTCCGCGGCGACATCGGCCTGAAGTAGGAGGACACCATGGCTCCCAAGGTCCTGATCCTGATGGGCTCCGACTCCGACTGGGAGGTGATGTCGGAGGCGCGCAAGGCGCTCGAGGAGGCCGGCGTGGAGAGCGAGGCCCACGTCTCGTCGGCGCACCGGACCCCGGAGCGCACCGCCCGCCTGGCGCGGGAAGCGGCGGGCCGCGGGATCCTGGTCGTCATCTGCGGCGCCGGGGCGGCGGCGCACCTGGCGGGCGTCGTGGCCGCCGAGACCGAGCTTCCGGTCCTGGGCGTTCCGCTCGCGGCGACCGGGCTGAACGGGCTCGACGCCCTCCTCGCCACGGTGCAGATGCCGGCCGGGGTACCCGTCGGCACGCTCGCCATCGGGAAGGCGGGGGCCCGCAACGCGGGCCTGCTCGCGGCGCGCATCATCGCGCGCTCCGATCCGGCGGTGGGCGCGCGCGTCCGGGCGCAGCGCGAGCGGATGCGCGCGGAGGTCGAGGCGAAGGACGGCGCGCTCCAGTCACGCCTGTCGGCCGGAAAGCCCTGACCCCGGGGCCCCGGCCCGGCGTGATGGCGGCGCTCGATCGATACCTGGCGCGCGAGATCGTGCTCCCGTTCGCGGCGGGCGTGATCTTCCTCACCCAGGTCCTCCTCGCGACGCAGATCCTGACCCAGTCGGACGTCCTCCTCGGGTCGGGGGTCTCGGCGCTCGACGTCGTCGCCGTCGCGCTCTCGCTCGTCCCGCACTTCCTGGGGTACGTGCTCCCGGTGGCCTTCCTGCTCGGCGCGGTGGTGGGGATCGCCCGGCTCGCCGAGGACCGGGAGATCGTGGCGCTGGGCGCGGCGGGGATCTCCCCGACCCGGCTGGTGCGCGTCCCGCTCGTGCTGGGGCTGGTGGTGGGGCTCGTCGCGCTCTGGATCGGCCTGGCGCTCGAGCCGGCGGGGCTCCGGTCGGCGCGCCTCCGCGTCAACGACATCATCCGGCGCAACGTGACGAGCGACGTCCGCGGCGGGGTCTTCTACGAGGACATCCCGGACCTCACGCTCTACGCCGAGGAGACGCACGGCGGCCGCTGGCGCCACGTGCTCATCGCCGACCGGACCGATCCGACCGCCCCGCTGCTGGCGCTCGCGCAGGCCGGGAGGCTGGAGCCGGCGGGCGCCACCGAGGGCATGCGGCTGGTGCTGGACCGGGGCGAGCTGCAGCGCGAGGAGCAGCGCTCCGACGACTACGTGTCGGCCCGGTTCGACCACGCCACCATCACCCTCGGCTTCGGGCGGACGCTCTCGGATCGCAACCGGCTCGTGGGCTCGCCGTTCGAGCTCGGTCCTGCCGAGATCGTCGCGCGCGCGCGCGCCGCGCCCGATCGGTCCCAGGCGCGCGTGTGGTGGACGTTCCTGTTCCGGCGCATCGCCGCGCCGGTCGCCATGGCGGCCTTCGCGCTCCTCGCGGTGCCCATCGCCGCCTCCCGGCGGGGCGGGCGCGCGTTCGGGTACGCCGCCACGCTGATCGCCGTGGTGGCCTACTACGCGGTGCTCCGCTTCGGCGAGGGGCTGTCGCGGCGCGGGGCGCTACCCGCCTGGCTGGGCCCGAACCTGCCCAACCTGTTGATGGCGGCGGCCGGGATCGCGCTCATCGTGCTGGTGGACCGGCGCGGCGCGGGGGCCGTCCGGTGACGCTCTTCCTCCACGTGGCGCGGCGGGCGCTGGCCGCGTTCCTCGGCTCGCTGGTGGCGGTGGTGCTGCTGTACCTGGTCGTCGACTTCGCCGAGAACGTCAGCCTCTTCACGGTGCCCGGGTGGCTGGGTGCGGCCGCGGCGCTCTACGCGAACCGCGCCGCGGTCGTCGTGTACCAGACGGCACCGGCCGCCATGCTGCTGGGGGCGGCCATCACCGCCAGCGACCTGCGCAGGACGCGCGAATACACGGCGCTCCGCTCGCTGGGGCTCGGCCCCTGGCGCGTCGCCACGCCGGCGATCGCGGTGGGGGCGCTGGTGGCGGTGGCGCTGGGGTGGATGGGCGACGCGGTGGTGGTGCGCGCCACGGCCCGCGCGGACGAGATCCTGGCCACTCGGTTCCACCGCGGCGGGGCGCTGCAGCGCGACCACGAGCGGAAGCGCTGGTTCCGGGGGCGCGGCGGGCACCGCATCTATCACCTGCGCGGGGGCGGGCCGGCGGAGGGGGGCTTCGAGCACGTCACGGTGCTGGAGGTCACGCCGGCCTTCGGGCTGGCGCGGCGCATCGACGCGGAGCGGATGACTCCCGGCGCCGCACCCGGCGAGTGGGTCCTGGCGGACGTGGCGGAGCGGACCTTTCGCCCCGACGGGGGCATGGAGGCGGTCTTCGTTCCGCGCAGGACGTACCGCTTCGAGGAGGATCCGGGCGCCTTCGACGTCAGGCCCGGCCGGCCCGGCCAGATGACGCGCGCCGTCCTCGGAGAGCAGCTCGCGCTGCGCCGCCGGCTGGGCCTGTCGTCGCGCGACTTCGCCATCGAGTGGCAGGATCGGCTCTCCTACCCGCTGGCGGCGCTCCCGGGCGCGCTGCTGGCGGTGGCGGTCGCGCTGCGCCGCCGGCGGAAGGGGCACCTCACCGCCGCGCTCCTCGAGGCGGTCGCCATCTCGCTCGCGTTCTGGGCCGTCCAGGCCATCTGCTGGTCGCTGGCGGTGTCGGGGCAGCTCGCGCCCGCGGTCGCGGCCTGGACCCCCGACGTGCTCCTCGCGGTGTCGGGGCTCTTCGCGCTGCGCCGCTACGCCTGACCCGTGGCGGCGCTTGCGGGCGGCGTGACGCAGCGGATACAAGGCGGTCCTCTCCGCGACGCCCGGACGGGCGACGCGGCGCACCGTGAGGACGATGCCGGACGGCAGGGCGACAGGAGGGGAGCCGGCGCGCGGCGAGGGCGCGGCCCGCGCGCTGGCGCGCGTGGCCTGGGCGGGGCTCCTGGTCCACGGGCTCTTCCTTCCCATCTCGGTGCCCGGCATCCAGATCGGGCTCGGGGTGGCGGTGGCCGCGGTGATCGCCCTGGCGGCGACCGGGCGGCGCGCCTGGACCGGGAGCATCCTCACCGCGCCGGTCCTCGTCCTCTGCGCCGGCGCGGTCGAGGCCATCGTCGTGCCCTGGCTCGCCGGATTCCCCCCCATCCGGCCCGGCGACCTGGTGTTCTGGCGCGCGTTCGCAGCACCCCTGGGGGTGCTGCTGGCGCTGGAGGCGGGCGCGCCGGGCGAGGACCCGGAGGCCCCGCGGCGCCGCGCGCTGGTCTTCCTGGGCGTGTGGGCCGCGGCCGCCGTCGTCCCGGCGCTCGTCGCGTTCGTGCAGGTGCGGACGGGCTTCGACCCGAACCACGCGCTCGGCCTGCGCCGCGTCCCGGTCCGCGTGCCCGCGCCCGACGCGCCCGGGCGCTTTGCCGCGGTGGGGTTCTTCAAGTGGTACACGCGGCTCTCCTACGCGATGCTGGTGGTCGCCGCCTTCGCGGGCGCGCTGGCCATCTTCGGCCCGCTGCGGCGCCGCTGGCGCCTGCTCTTCGCCACGTCGGCGCTGGCCGCGAGCGCCGCGGTGGTGCTGGGCGGCGCGCGCGCCGCCTGGGGCGCGCTCTCGTTCGAGGCCGCGGTCCTCGCGCTCCTGGCCGGCCGCCGCGTGGCGCGGGTGGCCCTGCCGCTGGTGGTGGCGGGATCGCTCGCTGCCGGCCTGGCCTCGCCCGGGTTGCGCGCGCGCCTCGAGCGCCTCGCCGGCGCCGGGAGCGCCAACGGGGACCGGATCATGACCTGGCGGGTCTGCCGCGAGCTCGTCCGCGAGCACCCCCTCACCGGCATCGGCTTCAACGCGCTCGGGCCGCGGATCGATCCCTACTTCGAGCGCTTCGCGCCCGTGGGCAAGACCCGCGACCGCTGCCACGACGTGCTCTACTCCGCGTGGGCGGAGGGGGGGCCGCTCTTCGCGCTCGCGGTGGCCGCCTGGTGGTTCCTGCTCTTCCGCGGCTTCCTCCGGCTGCGGCGCGGCGCCGACGCGCTCGGCCGCGCGGCCACCGCCGGTGCCCTGGCCGGACTGGGGGGGATGTTCGTGCTCTCGCTGGTCGACGACCTGCTGTGGGCCAGCGAGGCCGCGTTCGCGATCGGCGCGCTGGCCGGGGCGGGGGCCGTGCTGGCCCGCCCGCGCGGCGGCGTCACGGCTTCGCAGCCGCGCCCGGACGCGGCGCGCCGGTGACCAGCCGGTACACCCCGAGCGTCTCGGCCGCGCACGCCTCCCACGAGAAGCGCCGCGCCCGTTCCCGCGCACGCCCCGCCATGGCCCGCGCCGCGCCGTCGTCCGCGAGCGCCGTCCGGATCGCCGCGGCGAAAGCCGCGGCCGAGGTCGGCGGCGCGTAGCGGACCGCGCCGCCCCCCACCTCGCGCAGCGCCGGGATGTCGCTCGCGACCGCCGGCACCCCGGCGGCCATGGCCTCCAGCAGCGAGAGGCCGAAGCCCTCGTAGAGCGAGGGCAGGACGAAGCAGGCGGCGCCGGCGTAGAGCTCCGGGAGCGAAGCGTCCGGGACCGTCCCGGTCAGGCGGACGTGGGCCGCCAGGTCGCCCAGCGGCAGGGCGTCGGTCCACCCCTGTCGCCCGACGAGGATGAGCTGCAGGTCGCGCCCCTCCGCGCGGAGCAGCCGGAAGGCCTCGCGCAGGACGGGCAGGTTCTTGCGCGGCTCGAGGGTGCCGACCGCGAGCAGGTAGGGGGCCCGCGGCCCCGTGGGCGGGGCCGCCTCGAAGAAGGCCTGGTCGACGCCGTTGTGCGTGACGTGGACGCGGGCGGGGTCGAGCGCCAGGGCCGCGACGAGGTCGGCGCGGGCGGCGTGGCTCACGGTGAGGATGGCCGCGGCGCGGCGCAGCGCCTGCCGGTAGAGCGGCCGGTAGTAGTACCGCATCCCGGCCGAGGTGGTGTCGCGGTGGAGCCAGGGCGTCGCGTCGTGCACGGTCAGGATGGCCGGTCCGCGCCAGAGGGGAGGGGTGGGGAAGGCCAGCATGTGGAGGAGGTCGATCCGCGCGCGCGCCGCCGCCAGCGGCAGCCAGGCCTGGTCGCTGGGGACGCGGCTGCGGAAGGGGGAGGCGTGCTGCTCCACCGCCAGCCCGCGCAGCGCCTCCGGCGCGTCGGGCCGGGTGAAGAGGACGATCTCGCCGGGCGAGAGCCGGGCCAGCTCGCCGGTGAGCGAGAGGGCGTACCGCTCGATGCCGGTCAGGCGGTCCGGTCGCACCAGGGTGGCGTCGATTCCGATGCGCATGGGCGCCGCGCCGCGTGCCTGCGCGGAGGCGAGCACGATGGCCGGCCTCGTCTCCCGGCACCTGCCGTTTGTAGCACGGGATGCGCGCCGGCTCGCATCACCCGGGCGGTGAGGGCGGGCGTGCTTGACCTCGCGCCGAGGGGGCCGGTACAGAGGGCGCATGAGCCCCCCGGCCGTGGCCGTGATCATCCCGTGCCTGGACGAGGAGGCCGCGATCGCCTCCGTGGTGCGCGATTTCCGCGCGGCCCTCCCGGGCGCGGCGGTGTACGTCTACGACAACGGCTCGACCGACCGCACGGTCGAGCGGGCGCGCGCGGCGGGCGCGCGGGTGCGCACCGAGGCGCTGCGCGGCAAGGGGAACGTCGTCCGCCGCATGTTCGCGGACGTGGAGGCGGACGTCTACGTCCTCGTGGACGGCGACGGCACGTACGACGCGGCGGCCGCGCCGGCCCTGGTCGAGCGGCTCCTGTCGGAGCAGCTCGACATGGTGAACGCCGCGCGCGTGACCCGCAGCCGGGGAGCCTATCGCGCCGGCCACCGACTCGGGAACGCCCTGCTCACCGCGATCGTCGCCCGCATCTTCGGCGATCGATTCCGGGACCTGCTCTCCGGGTACCGCGTGCTCTCGCGAC
>JAJYHA010000012.1 GCA_021784995.1 Myxococcales bacterium | reverse complement strand
TGGAAGACGGCCGCGGCGCTGCGCCAGGGCTTCCTCGACTTCGTGAACCGGGTGCCCTTCTACGGGCTCGCCATCCTCTGCATCGACCACCCCACCGTCCAGTCGCTCATCCCCGAGATGGAGAAGCGCTTCGTCACCTACGGCGAGGCGCCGCAGGCCGACTACCGCGCGGCCGCCATCGAGCTGCGCGCGCACCGCGTCGCCTTCGACGCCTTCCGGCGCGGCGAGCCGCTGGGCCGGTTCGAGGTGGGCATGGTGGGCCGGCACAACGCGCACAACGCGCTGGCGGTGGTGGCGCTGGGCGACGAGATGGGACTCCCCACGGAGGTCACGCGCGCGGCGCTGGCCGCCTTCGCCGGCGTGCAGCGGCGCTTCACGGTCCTCGGGGAGGCGGCGGGGGTGACCGTGGTCGACGACTACGGCCACCACCCGGCGGAGGTGCGGGCGGTGCTCCGGGGCGCCCGGGACGCCTTCGGACGGCGCGTGGTCTGCGCCTTCCAGCCCCACCGGTACTCCCGCACCCGCGACCTCCTGGCCGATTTCACGACCGCCTTCAACGACGCCGACGTGCTGCTCCTCTCCGACATCTATCCCGCCGGCGAGGAGCCCATCCCCGGCGTCACCGGCGAGCGCCTGGCGGAGGAGATCCGCGCCTTCGGGCACCGCGACGTGACCTTCGTGGGCGAGCGGAGCCGCCTCGCCGGCGCAGTGCGCGCGCGCCTCCGGCCGGGCGACCTGGTGATCACCCTCGGCGCCGGCGACGTCACGACCGTCGGACCGGAGCTGCTCGGGATGCTGGCGGGCGCGTGACGGAGCGGGCCGACGCCCTCGAGGCCGTCGCCCGCGTCGTGCGCGGGGAGGTCCACCGCGGCGCGCCCCTCGCCCCCCGCACCACGGTGCGGGTCGGCGGCCCGGCCGATCTGCTGGTGCGGCCGGGCGATCCCGACGACCTGCACGCGCTGCTCCGGGCCTGCCGCGAACGCGGCCTCCCCGTGCTCCCCCTCGGCGGGGGCGCCAACCTGCTCGTCGCCGACCGGGGCGTGCGCGGCGTCGTGGTCAAGCTGCCGCGCGCCTTCGGCGCCGAGAGCGTGCGCGGCGGCGTCGTGGTGCTCTCCGCCGGCGCGCCCACCAGCCGCCTGGTGGGCCGCGCCCACGCGCACGGGCTGGTGGGGTGCGAGTTCGTGGCCGGCATCCCGGGCACCCTGGGCGGGACGGTGGCCATGAACGCGGGCACGCGCCGGGGCGAGATGCGGGACGTGGTGCGGCGGGTCGAGCTGGCCACGGCGGACGGGTGCGGCTGGTTGCCGGCCGCCGCGCTCGCCCTCGGGTACCGGACGGCGCGGATCCCCCCGGGCGCGGTGGTGACGCGGGTGGAGCTGGAGCTGCGCCCCGGCGACGTCGCGGCGAGCGCCGCGATCATGCACGCCGACGTGGCACGCCGGCGCGCCACCCAGCCCCTCACGCAGCCGACCTTCGGCTCGACCTTCCGCAACCCGCTCGGCGACCACGCCGGGCGCATGATCGAGGCCGTGGGCCTCAAGGGCCACCGGATCGGGAGCGCCGCCTGGTCCGGAGTGCACGCCAACTTCGTCGTCAACCTGGGCGGCGCCACCGCCCGCGACGTGCTCGCGCTGGTGAACCTGGCGCGGGCCCGGGTCGCGGAGCGGTTCGGGATCGTCCTGGAGCCGGAGGTGCGGCTCGTCGGCGAGTTCGCGGAGGACGAGCGCATCGTGTAGGAGGGAGGGAGCCGCGAAGGGCGAGGAAGGGAGCCATGGGGACCTGGAAGGGGAAGAAGGTTGCGGTGCTGTACGGTGGGCGGTCGGCGGAGCGCGACGTGTCGCTGCGCACGGGCCAGGGCTGCGCCGACGCGCTGCGCTCGCTCGGCTACGACGTGGAGCTGGTCGACGTGGACCTCGAGGTGGCCGCCACGCTCCGCCGCTGCGGGGCGCAGGTCGCCTTCCTGGCGCTGCACGGGCGGTGGGGGGAGGACGGCTGCGTCCAGGGGCTCCTGGAGTCGATGGCCGTCCCCTACACCGGCTCGGGCGTCCTCGCCTCGGCGCTCGGGATGGACAAGGTCTTCTCCAAGCTGCTCTTCCGCGAGCACGGGCTCGCGGTCATCGACTACCGCGTCTTCCCGCCCGAGCGCGCCGGGGAGGTCACCGTGGCCGACCTGCCCTTCGGGCTGCCGGCGGTGGTGAAGCCGGCCGCGGAGGGCTCCTCGGTGGGCGTCCACGTCGTCCGCGACCCGGCCGCGCTCGGCGCGGCCTGCCGCGACGCCGTCCGCTACAAGGGGGCGCTCATCGTGGAGCGCTACGTGAAAGGAGCGGAGGTGAACGTGGCGGTGCTGGACGGCCGCGCCCTGGGCGCCATCGAGATCGTCCCCTCGCGCGAGTTCTACGACTACACCGCCAAGTACACCCCCGGCTCGACGCAGTACTTCTATCCGGCGCGCCTGCCCGCGGAGCACCTGGAGCGGGTCTGCGCCGCGGCGGAGCGCGCGCACGAGGCGCTCGGCTGCGCGGGCGTGACCCGGAGCGACTTCATCGTCACGCCGGACGGCACGCCCTTCGTGCTGGAGGTCAACACCCTCCCCGGCATGACGGCCACCTCGCTCGTGCCCAAGATCGCGGCCGGCAACGGCATCCCGTTCCCGGACCTCTGCGAGCGGCTGCTCGACGGCGCGGCGCTGAAGGCCTGATGGCGCCGCCCGTGTCTCCCTGAAGCCGCCTCGCCGCGGGCGGAGGCCGCGCCGCGAGGGGGCCCGGGGGCCCGGATCGATCGTCGAGATCCCCGAAAAGCTTGCAGTTTGCGATCGATCGGGCAAACTGCTCGCGGGCGACGTTGGGCCCGGGCGGTGTCGTGGGTGGGGTAGGAGCGGCGCGTGGGGCGCGGGCGGAACCGGCGGCGGGTCGACAGGGAGTCCGTGGCGGGGGGAGCGCCCGGGCGTCGGCGCAGGCTCGCGCTCGCGCTCGCCGGGGTGGCGCTCCTCGCCGGCGCGGGAGCGGGCGCCGTGCGCGGCTGGGCCGCGCTGCGCAGCGCGGAGTCGCTCCGCATCCGCGCGATCCGGTTCCAGGGGCTCTCGCACGCGACCGCGGACGAGCTGCTCGCGCTCTCGCCCGTTCGGCCCGGCGACCACGTGATCTTCGCGGACCTCCGCGCCATGCGCGCCGCCCTGGAGCGCCACCCCTGGGTGCGTGCCCTCTCCGTGCGGCGCAGCTGGCCGCCCTCGCTGGTCGTCACGGTCCGCGAGCGCACGGCGGTGGCGCTGGTGGACCTGGGCGGCCTCTACCTCGTGGACGACGAGGGCAACGTCTTCAAGCGCGCCACCGCAGGCGACGGGCTCGATCTCCCGGTCGTGACCGGCATCGCGCGCGGCGACTACGTGCAGCGCCGCGGCGCGGTCACCCCCCTGCTGAAGGGCGCGCTCGCCCTGGTGCGGGCCTGGCGCGACGGCGGCCACGACGCGCGCGCGCCGCTGGCGGAGATCCACCTCGATCCCGGCGACGGGACGACGCTCTACGTGGGTGACCAGGGCCCGCAGGTGCGGCTCGGCGCGGGCGACCTCGCGGCCAAGCTGGCCCGGCTCGACAGGATCCTCTCGCTGCTCCGCAGCGAGGGGCGGACGGCGGACGTGCTGCACCTCGACAACCGGGTCCACCCGTCCTGGGTGACGGTCCGGCTGGCGTCGTCGCAGCCGCAGGAGGAGAAGGGGCGGGGGCCGATGGCGGCCGCCGCCATGTCGAAGCGGTGAAGGGAGCGGGCCCGAGAGGGCCCGGAGGTGGGCGACGCGCGACTGCGCCAACTCGCCCGGAGGTGGTGACATGGCGAAGAGCGGCGACATCCTGGTCGGCCTGGACATCGGGACGACCAAGATCTGCGCCATCGTCGGGGAGATGACCGACGAGGGCATCGACATCATCGGCATCGGCTCGCATCCGTCGAAGGGGCTGCGCAAGGGCGTGGTGGTGAACATCGACGCCACGGTGGCCTCCATCAAGCGGGCCATCGAGGAGGCCGAGCACATGGGCGGTTGCGAGATCGCGACCGTCTACACCGGCATCGCCGGCGGGCACATCAAGGCCTTCAGCTCGCACGGCGTGGTGGCGGTGAAGGACAAGGAGGTGCGCCAGACCGACGTGGACCGGGTCATCGACCAGGCCAAGGCGGTGGCCATCCCGCTCGACCGCGAGGTGATCCACGTCCTGCCCCAGGAGTTCGTGGTCGACGACCAGGACGGGATCAAGGAGCCGGTGGGGATGAGCGGCGTCCGCCTGGAGGCGAAGGCGCTCATCGTGACCGGCGCCGTCTCCTCCGCCCAGAACATCATCAAGTGCGCCCAGCGGACCGGCCTCAACGTGGCGGACATCGTGCTGCAGCCGCTCGCCTCGTCGCTGGCCTGCCTCTCGGAGGACGAGAAGGAGCTCGGGGTCTGCCTGGTGGACATCGGCGGCGGCACCACCGACATCGCCATCTTCTCCAGCGGCGCCATCGCGCACACGGCGGTGCTGTCGCTGGGCGGCAACCACCTGACGAACGACGTGGCGGTGGGGCTCCGCACGCCCACCCACGAGGCCGAGCGCATCAAGAAGCAGTACGGCTGCGCCATGGCCTCCATGGTGGACAAGGGCGAGACCATCGAGGTCCCCAGCGTCGGGGGCGGCCCGCCGCGCGTGCTCTCGCGCCAGATCCTGGCCGAGATCGTCGAGCCGCGCGTGGAGGAGATCTTCATGCTCGTCCAGCACGAGATCCAGAAGTGCGGGATGGAGGAGCTCCTGGCCTCGGGCGTGGTGATCACCGGCGGCTCGACGCTGCTCCACGGCATGCCGGAGATGGCCGAGGAGGTGGTCGGCATGCCGGTGCGGCGCGGGATCCCGCGCGGCGTGGGCGGCCTGGTGGACGTGGTGAAGGGCCCGCAGTTCGCGACCGCGGTGGGGCTCGTGCTCTACGGGGCCCGGCAGGTGGCCGCCAGCCCGCACTTCAAGATCCGCGAGGAGAACGTCTACCGGAAGGTGCGCAACCGCATGCAGAAGTGGCTGGGCGAGATCTTCTGACCGCGCGACGGGCGAAAGGATCCAGGACATGATCGAGCTGAACGACAGGGGCGAGCCGGGCGCGCGGATCAAGGTGATCGGCGTGGGCGGCGGCGGCGGGAACGCGATCAACACCATGGTGGCCGGGCGGCTGGACGGCGTCGAGTTCATCGCCGCCAACACCGACGTCCAGGCCCTGGCGGCCAACCGGGCGTCGGTGAAGATCCAGATCGGCAAGGCGACGTCGCGCGGGCTCGGCGCGGGCGCGAACCCGGAGCGCGGGCGCGAGGCCGCGCTCGAGGCGCGCGACCTGCTCGCCGACGCCCTGGCCGGCGCCGACATGGTCTTCGTGACGGCCGGGATGGGCGGCGGCACCGGGACGGGCGGCGCCCCCGTGGTGGCCGACGTCGCCAAGCAGTGCGGGGCGCTCACGGTGGGCGTGGTGACCAAGCCCTTCCTCTTCGAGGGGAACCGCCGGCGCAAGCAGGCGGAGCAGGGGCTGGCCGAGCTGAAGGCCGCCGTCGACACCCTGATCGTCATCCCCAACCAGCGGCTCATCTCGGTGGCCGGCGAGCACGTCTCGCTCGCCGACGCCTTCAAGCGCGCCGACGAGGTGCTGCTGAACGCCGTGCAGGGCATCAGCGACATCATCACCGTGCACGGGCTCGTGAACGTCGACTTCGCCGACGTGCGGACCATCATGAGCGAGCAGGGCGTGGCGCTCATGGGCACGGGGCGCGCCACCGGCGAGCGCCGCGCGCTGGAGGCGATGCAGGCCGCCATCAGCTCCCCCCTGCTGGAGGACGTCAGCCTCGACGGCGCGACGGGGCTGCTCGTCAACATCACCGGCGGGCCCTCGCTCACCCTGCACGAGGTGAACGACGCGGTGACGCTGGCCCAGACCGCGGCCGACCCCGAGGCGAACATCATCTTCGGCTCGGTGGTGGACGATCGGATGGGCGACGAGGTGAAGATCACGGTCATCGCCACCGGGTTCGCGCCGCGCGAAGTGCCCATCCGGCTCGTGCAGCAGGTGGCGGTCCCCGCCCAGCGCACGGCGCCCGCGGCGGCCCGTCCGTCCGTGGTGACGCAGCGGCCTCCACCCCCTGCCCCCGTCACGCCGGTGCCGGTCGTGACGCCGCCGGTCGAGGTGACGCGGCGCGATCCGGGCCCGGCCCGCGTGGCCGCCGCCCCGGCGCACGCCCAGGTCCTCCCGCCTCGCCGGGAGCGGCCGGCCGGTGGAGAGGGCTACCGCGCCGAGGACGAGGACCAGTACGACATCCCGGCCTTCCTGCGGCTGCGCGGCCAGAGCGGCGCGCCCGAGTAGCGCGGCGCACGCGGGCCGGCGCGCCGTCGCTCAGCGCGCCGGCCCGGCGAGCTCGAGCGCCACCGCCTCGGCCAGCGCCCGCGCGCACGCGGCCCGATGGCGGGCCAGATCGCCGAGCGAGATCATCCCCAGCAGGCCGCGCGCCCCGACCACGGGCACGTACCTCGTCCGGCGGCGGCGGAGCAGCGCCTCGATCTCCTCGGCTGGCTCGTCGAGCCGCACCGTGGCCACGTCACGCTGCATGACGTCGCGCACCCGGGCCTGGGCCGGATCGAGCGCCTCGGCCACCACCCGCGCCACCACGTGCCGCTCGGTGACGAGGCCCTGGATCTCCTGGCCCCGCACCACCACCAGCGCCCCGACCCGGCGATCGCGCATCAGCCGCGACGCCTCCCGGACCGAGACGTCGTCGGGGCAGGTGAAGACCACGGCGCTGTTCTTGGCGGCGAGGAGATCGCGGGCGGTCGAGGTCATGGTCCGGGTCCGTCGTTGCGGAGAAGAGCTCGGATTGTCCGCAAGACCGGTAGCACATCCCGGCGCCGTCCGCCCACGGATCGCGAGGCGGCCCGGGCGCGGGAGGGGCACGCCCGCCGGCCGCCGCTAGCGTGCCAGGAGCACGGCGCTCCGCTCCGCGAGCTGCCGCGTGTGGGCCAGCAGGGCCTGGACGCGGGCGTAGAGCACCTCGGTCTCGCCGTCGGCCCGGGCGGCCAGCGCCTCGAGGCGCCCCAGCAGCGCGGCCACCCGGAGCAGGCGCTGGTGGGCGAGGAGCAGGTCGCGCCCGAGCCTCGCCCCGGCGCGCGTGAAGAGGAGGCCGCTCTCGAAGAGGCGCGCCAGCGACCGCCGGTTGTCCTCCAGCACCGCGCCCACGCGCCGGCGCGCCTCGCGCAGGCGCCGGTCGTCGCGCACCGCGTCGAGATCGACGACGGCCGAAGGCCACCTCTTCCTGGGCTGGCTGCGCGGCGTGGTCCTGGCCTCCGGCGGTGGATGGTAGGGCCCGGCGCGCGCGCGGGTCAACGGCCCCCGGCCCATTTTCCACCGGCACCGCCGCCAGGCCCGCGCCGAGCGCCGGGCGCTACGTGGCCGCCGCGCGCACGAGCTCCTCGATGCGCGCCAGCGCGCGCTCGAGCCCGGCCGGATCGGGTCCGCCCGCCTGCGCGAGGTCGGGCTTCCCACCCCCGCGGCCGCCCACCAGCGCCGCCGCCGCCTTGACGAGCTCCCCGGCTCGCAGCGTGCCGGTGAGATCCTTCGTGACGGCGACGAGCAGCACCGCCTTCCCCTCGTGCTCGCTGCCGAGCGCGACCACGCCTCGGCCGATCCGGTCGCGCAGCCGGTCGGCCAGCTCGCGGAGCGCGGCGCCGTCGCCCTCCACGCGCGCGGAGAGCACCTTCACGCCGTTCACGTCGCGGGCCCTGGCGGCGAGGTCGCCCGACCGCGCCGCCGCCACCTGCGCGCGCGCCTCCTCGAGCGCCCGCTCGAGCTCGCGCGTGCGCCGCTGCGCCAGCTCGATCTTCGAGGCCACCTCGAAGACGCCCACCCGCAGCAGGCCGGCGGCGCGCCGCAGCTCGTCGTCGCTGCGCTGCGCCAGCTCGACCGCGCGCGGCCCGGTGTGGGCGACGATGCGCCGCACGCCGGCCGCGATCGACTCCTCGCTGGCGATCTTGAAGAAGGCGATGTCGCCGGTGCGCAGCACGTGCGTCCCGCCGCAGAGCTCCCGGGAAGGGCCGATGCGCACCACGCGCACGCGGTCGC
>JAJYHA010000242.1 GCA_021784995.1 Myxococcales bacterium | reverse complement strand
GCCGCGACCCGCGCCGACGTGGCGTCGCGGGCGAGGCCGGCCACGCGCCCGAGCTCACCGGCGGGGATCCGCACCCGCCAGCGGTACCGGGGCGAGGCGTGGCACCACGGGCACGGCACCGAGACGAGGTAGGGGAGGTCGCGCCCGAGCGCGTCCGCGCCGCGCTCGGTGCGGCCGCCGCAGGTGGAGTGGAAGTAGGCCTCGATCACCGCGTGGTCGCGCGCCAGCACCTCTCCCGCCGTGGCCTCCGCCGCGCGCCGGGCGCGTGGATCGACGCGGGCCCCGCGGTAGACCTGGTGGAGCACCGTCGCGCCCAGGTGCCAGGGGCGCCCCGCGGCGACCGCCTCGATCTTCTTGAACGCGGCGAAGGTGCGCGCGGCCACGGCCTGCGCCTCGAGCGCCGCCGGCGGGAAGTCGGGCGGCATCTCCGCCCCCGTCACCGCCGCCACGTAGGACTCCATGGGCAGCGCGTCGACGACGGCCAGCCCGGCCTCCGTCCGGCGCACCTCGACCGCCCCCTCCAGCTGCAGCCCGCCGGCGCGCAGCCCCGCGTCGGCGGTGAGGACCACCCCCGGCGCGTCGACCGGCGCGCCGTTCACCCGCAGTTCGTCGCGCTCCAGCCGCACCTCGGCGCGTCCCCCCTCCACCTCCGCGGGCGCCGCGCCCTCGTGCAGCGCCGTCACGCGGAGGCCGCGCCCCTCCACCACGGCGGCCTCGACCCCGATCGCCACCGCGATCCGGACCGCCTCCTCCGCCCGCGCGGGGCCGGCCGCCAGCAGCGCGACGGCGATCCCGCCCGCGAGCGCCCGCCCGCCCCTCACGCGTCCTCGCCCGCCGCCGCGCCCCCGCGGGCGCTCCGCAGCTTGTGCCAGACGAAGAGCGCCACCGCCGCCACGATCAGCAGGCCGATGGCGAGGTCGAAGCGGTGGAAGGCGGCCTTCAGCCGCGGGTCCTGGTTCCACCGCTCGCCCAGCACCCGGCCCACCCAGGCCAGCCCGTAGCACCACGGGTAGGAGCCGAGGAAGGTGAAGACGACGAAGCGCGTCATGTCCATCCGCGCCACGCCGGCGGGGAAGGCGATGAAGGTCCGCACCACCGGGAGCAGCCGGCCGACCAGGACCACCCACTGCCCCCAGCGCGCGAAGAGGCGGTCGGCGAGATCGAGCTCGTGGCGGGAGAGCAGGACGTACCTGCCCCACCGCTCGATGACCGGCCGCCCGCCGTACTGGCCGAGGTAGTAGGCCGGGATCGACCCCACGATGCAGCCGACCGCGCCCGCCATCGCCGCGCCGTGCAGCGTGAAGTGGCCGGTGTACACGAGGTAGCCGGCGAAGGGCATGATGATCTCGGACGGGAGCGGCACGCAGGCGCTCTCGATCGCCATCAGCAGGACCACGCCGCCGTAGCCCAGCGTCGCGATGGTGCCGGTGGTGAAGGCCGCCAGGGCCGCCAGGATGTCGCTCACCATGGCCCCTCACTCCCCCGGCGCGGTCCGGCCCGCGTAGTGGACCTCGTCGTAGGGGCAGGTGCAGTCTCCCTCGGGCGCGTCGGGGAGGAAACGGCGCTCCCCGCGGTAGTCGCGGAACCACGTCCCGGCGGGGGAGGCCCCGGGCGCGGTGGCGCCGATCCGGTGCTCGGGCTGGATCGTCACCTTGCCCCCGCCTCCGGGCAGATCGACGGCCAGGTGCGGCACGGCCAGGCCGCTGGTGTGGCCCCGCAGCGCGCCCAGGATCTCCAGCCCGCGCTCCAGCGGCGTCCGCAGGTGGGCCGTCCCCGCCGCCAGGTCGCCCTGGTGCAGGTAGTAGGGGCGCACGCGCCACGAGAGCAGCCGCCGGTTGAGGTCGCCGACGATCCGCGCCGTGGAGTTCACGCGGCGCAGCAGCACCGTCTGGTTCTCCACGGGGACGCCGTGATCGACCAGCCGCTCGCAGGCCTCCCGCGCGTCGGGCGTGCACTCCTTGGGGTGGTTGAAGTGCGTGACGACGAAGATCGGCTTCACCTCCCGCAGCAGCCGCGCCAGCGCGTCGTCGACCCGCATCGGGCACGTCACGGGGGCGCGCGTCGCGAGCCGCAGGATCTCGACGTGCGGGATGGCGCGGAGCGCGCGCAGGACCGCGCCCAGCCGCTCGTCCCCGAGGACGAGGGGGTCGCCCCCCGAGACGATGACGTCGCGCACCTCGGGGCGGCTCCGCACGTAGGCGACGCCCTCCTCCACGGCGGCCCGATCGAAGCCGCCCTCGTCCCCCCCGGTGATCCGGCGGCGGGTGCAGTGCCGGCAGTAGACGGCGCAGGTGTCGCTCACCAGGAACAGGGCGCGGTCGGGGTAGCGGTGGACGACCGCGCGGACCGGACGGTGCCGGTCCTCGGCGAGCGGGTCGCGGTCGTCGCCGGGGGCGACGACCGCCTCCTCCGGCGCCGGGATGGCCTGCATCCGCACCGGACAGAAGGGGTGGTCCGGGTCCATCAGCGAGGCGTAGTAGGGCGTCACCCCGATCCGGAAAAGCCCAGCGGTTTCGGCCAGCCCGCGCCGCTCTCGCTCGCTCAGGCGGACCACGCGACCCAGCTCCTCGGCGGTCCGGAGCGCGTGGCGCTGCTGCCAGCGCCAGTCGCGCCAGTCGGAGTCCGACACGCTGGCGAAGGGTCCACGGTCCATGGCGGGAGCGCGCGAAGCTACTGGCGCGATCCGCGAAAGTCAAAGGGCTCCCGCCGCGCGCCCTCCCGGGCGGCGTCGGTCCCGGGATGTAGTGTGCCGGAATCGCGGTCTCGCGCGCCGGCCGGTGGGCATCTCGTCCTCCGCCCCCGGCGCTCACGAGGGAGACCGGGGGGCCAGGAATGGCGGCGAGGAGCCAGCGAGGGACGGCGACGCTTCCAGCGCGCACCGACGGACAGGACGCGGCGCGCCGCGCCGCCGAGGCGACCGCGACGGTGCGGGAGATCCCGGCGCGCACGACCACGCCGGAGGGATCGCGGACCCCGCGGCACGTCCTCTCCCGGTTCCCACCCGGGCCGCGCTCGGTCTGGACCGGCGTCTCGGAGACGCTCTGGAACGACTGGCACTGGCAGCAGCGCGAGCGCCTCACCAAGCTGGCGCAGCTCGAGAAGGTGGTGCGCGTCACGCCCGAGGAGCGGCGCGCCGCCATCGAGTCGCAGGCCGAGTTCCGCATGGGGATCACTCCCTACTACGCGGCGCTGATGGACCCCGAGGATCCCACCTGCCCCGTCCGCCTCCAGGCCGTCCCCACGCTGGACGAGCTGCGGTTCGCGCCGTCCGACCGGGAGGACCCGCTGGCCGAGGAGCGCGACATGCCCGTGCCGGGCGTGACGCACCGGTACCCCGACCGCGTGCTCTTCTACACCACGCACAACTGCCCCGTGTACTGCCGGCACTGCACGCGGAAGCGGAAGGTGGCCGATCCCTCCAGCGCGGCGGCGCGCAGGCAACTCGAGGACGGGCTCGACTACATCGCGCGCCACCCGGAGATCCGCGACGTGGTCGTCTCGGGCGGCGACCCGCTCTCGCTCTCCGACGAGCGCCTCGACCACATCCTGGGCCGCCTGCGGGCGATGCCGCACGTCGAGATCTTCCGGATCGGCACGCGCAACCTCGTGACGCTGCCGCAGCGGGTGACGCACGACCTCGTGGCGATGCTGCGCCAGCACCAGCCGGTCTACGTGAACACCCACTTCAACCACCCGCGGGAGTGCACCGCCGAGGCGTTCGAGGCCGCGCGCCGGCTCGCCGACGCGGGCTGCGTGCTCGGCAACCAGATGGTGCTCCTCAAGGGCGTGAACGACGACGCGAAGACGGTCACCGAGCTGAACCACCGCCTCCTGCTGATGAGGATCCGCCCCTACTACATCTACCAGTGCGATCCGGCGCGCGGGATCAGCCACTTCCGCACGCCGGTCGAGACCGGCGTGCGCATCATCGAGGCGCTGCGCGGCCACACCTCCGGCCTGGCGGTGCCCCACTTCGTGGTGGACGCGCCGGGCGGCGGCGGCAAGGTCCCGGTCGGCCCCGACTACGTGGTGCGTCACGTGGGGAAGTCCTGGGTGCTCCGCAACTACGCGGGCGCGGAGTACACCTACCAGGAGCCCTGACCGCGGCCGCGCCGCTCGCGAGCCGCGAGCCGCCGCTCACGGGAGCTGGTGGGCGGTGACCTCGATCTCCACCCGGGCGCCGCGGGGGAGCGCCGTCACCGGCACGGTCGAGCGCGCCGGGCAGGCGCCGGCCGGGAAGCGCTTCCCGTAGGCGGCGTTCATGGCCGCGAAGTCGCCCAGATCGGCGAGGTAGACGGTCGTCCTGACCACGTCCGAGAAGGTCATGCCCGCGGCCGCCAGCACCGCCTGTGCGTTGTCGAGGACGCGCTCGGTCTGGGCCGTGACGTCGCCGGCGATCAGCTCGCCGGTCGCGGGATCGAGCGGGATCTGGCCCGCGCAGTAGAGCACCCGGCCTGCGGGGCTCTCCACCAGGACCGCCTGGCTGTAAGGCCCGATGGCGCGGGGCGCTCCGGGCGTCGCGATGATCGTTCTGGGCATGGGGCCGTCATACCGGGCTCGCGGCGCGGACGCCAGCGCGGCCCCTGCTCCCGGGGCGGGCCTACGACGACGGCACCTCCTCGGAGGAGTACACGCGCTCCACCGAGAGGACGCCCTCCACGGCCTCGATGCTGCGCATCACGCTCCGGAGCTGCTTCACCTCGCCGATCGCGATCTCGAAGGTGTTCACGGCGCGGCCGATCCCCGTCGTGCGGCACGTCGCGCGCGAGATGTCCATGCCGGCCTCGGTGATGGTGCGCGAGATCTGGGCCAGGACGCCCGAGCGGTCGTCCGTCACCACCCGGATGGAGACCGGTCGCTTCACCTCGCCCGCCCGGGTGTCCCAGGTCACGTCCACGCGCCGCAGCGGGTCGATGGAGAGCCCCTTCTCGCAGGCGCGGGTGTGCACCGTGACGCCGCGCCCCCGGGTGATGAAGCCGACGATCTCGTCACCCGGGACGGGGTTGCAGCAGCGGCCGAAGCGCACCAGCACGTCGTCGATGCCGCTGATGCGCACACCGCCGGTCGGACGGCGCGCCACCTTGCGGAAGATCTCGGTGAGCCGCGAGGGGGCGGCCCCCTCCTCCGCCGGCGGCCTGGCCAGCTTCTCCGGCGGGAGCACCTCGGCCAGCACCTGCTGCGGCGCGACCTTGCCGTACCCCAGCGCCACCAGCAGGTCCTCGCCCCGCTTGTACCCGAGCTTGCCGGCCGCGGCGTCGAGGTCGCCCGACCGGCCGAGCCGGTTCAGGGAGACGCCGTAGCGCCGCAGCTCGCGCTCGGCCACCTCCCGGCCGATCTCGAGCGAGCGCTTCCGCTCCTCCTGCCGGATGAAGCCGCGGATCCGCGTCTGGGCGCGGCTCGTCTTCACGAAGCCGAGCCAGTCCTTCGAGGGGTGCGCGCCGGGCGCGGTCAGGATCTCCACCGTCTCGCCGTTCTTCAGCTGGTAGCGGAGCGGGACGATCTTGCCGTTCACCTTGGCGCCGACCGTGTGCTCGCCCACGGCGCTGTGGACCGTGTAGGCGAAGTCGACCGGGGTGGCGCCTCGAGGCAGGCTCTTCACGTCGCCCTTGGGCGTGAAGACGAAGACCTCGTCCGCGAAGAGGTCCACCTTCACCGTCTCCAGGAACTCCGTGGGATCGGTGAGGTCGCGCTGCCACTCCACGAGCTGGCGGAGCCAGCCGAAGCGGGCCGCGTCGCGGGCGCTGGGGTGCCCGTCCTGCTTGCCCTCCTTGTAGGCCCAGTGCGCCGCCACGCCCTCCTCGGCGATCTGGTGCATCTCGCGCGTCCGGAGCTGGATCTCGATCCGCTCCGCGCGCGGGCCGATCACGGTCGTGTGCAGCGACTGGTACATGTTGGGCTTGGGGATGGCGATGTAGTCCTTGAAGCGCCCCGGCACCGGCTTCCACAGGGAGTGGATGAGCCCGAGCGACTCGTAGCAGTGCGCCACGCTGTCCACGATGATCCGGAACGCGATGACGTCGTGGATCTGCTCGAAGTCCACGCTCTGGACCTGCATCTTGCGCCAGATCGAGTACAGGTGCTTCACGCGCCCGTAGACCTCGCCCTCGATCCCCGACTCCGCCATCCGGGTGCGGATGATCTCCACCACCTCGCCGATGAAGCGATCCCGCTCCTGCGCGCGCGCCTCGACCTTCCGCGCGAGCTCGGCGTGCTCGGCGGGGTGCAGGTAGCGGAAGGAGAGGTCCTCCAGCTCGCTCTTCAGCCACTGGATCCCGAGGCGGTTGGCGAGCGGGGCGTAGATGTCGAGCGTCTCGCGGGCGATCTGCTCCTGCTTCTCCGGCCGCATGTGCTCGAGGGTCCGCATGTTGTGGGTGCGGTCCGCGAGCTTGACCAGCAGCACGCGGATGTCCTTCGCCATCGCCACCACCATCTTGCGGAAGTTCTCGGCCTGCTTCTCCTCCTGGGTGTTGCCGGCCGTGAACTGCGAGAGCTTGGTCACCCCGTCCACCAGCTCCGCGATCTCCGGCCCGAACAGCTCCGCGATCTCCTCCTTGGTGGCGAGGGTGTCCTCGATGGTGTCGTGCAGGAGTCCCGTCACGACGGAGGACTCGTCGAGGCGCATCTCGGCCAGGATCCCGGCCACCTCGAGGGGGTGGATCAGGTAGGGCTCGCCCGACTTCCGGATCTGCCCCTGGTGGACCTTGGCCGAGTAGACGTAGGCCTTCTTGATGAGGTCGAGGTCCGGGTCGGGGTGGTACGCGACCACGCGATCCAGGATGTCGTTGAGGCGCAGCAAGGTCCGATCGGAAAGCCTATCCGCCGCCCCCGGGACCGGCAAGCACGCCCCGTGTGATGACGCGATGCGTCACGGTGCTCCGGGGCGCCCGTCGAAGGCCTTGGTGGAAGGCCGCCGGGGGTATAGAACGCGGCGCGAACCGGCGCGGCGAGCGACACGCAGCGCCACGCAGGAGGGTCCCATGGCCGTCGTCTTCCTGACCATCACGCCCCTCGGGACGGGCACGCCGAGCGTCTCGCGCTACGTGGCGGGGTGCGAGCGCCTGCTGCGCGACTCCGGCCTCACGCACGAGCTGACCGCGATGGGCACCATCATCGAGGGGGAGCTCGACGCCATCCTGGCCGTCGTCCGCCGGATGCACGAGCACCCCTTCTCGGAGGGCGCCGCCCGTGTCTCGACCTTCCTCAAGATCGACGACCGGCGCGACAAGCCGCACACCATCGCGGGCAAGATGCGGAGCGTGCGCGAGAAGCTGTGACCGGGCGCGCGCGCCCTCCCGGGAGGCCGCCGTCAGCCCACCAGGAAGACCGTACAGCTCCGGGCGCCCTGCGCGCCGATCACGAGCGCCTGCTCGATGTCGGCCGTCTTGGAAGGGCCGGAGAGGAAGAGCCCGTACCCCACCGGACGCGACGCCAGCAGCGCGTAGGCCTGGTGCATGTCGTGGACGACGCTGGCCGCGTCCACCACCAGGGCCAGGTGCTCGGCGATGACGAAGAGGGCCCGGTGGGGGAGGTTCGCGCCGTCCACCCACACGGCGCCGTTCTCGGCCACGGCCAGCTCCCCCGGGAGGATGGCGAGGTCGAGCCCCTCCAGCTCGTGCGGGTCGGCCACGGCGGCCGGAGCCAGCGTGGCCACCCCGACACCGGGCACGAGGGAGACCACCCGGCGGGCGCCGGCCAGCTGCGGCAGCTCCAGGAGCGCGCGATGCGCCGCCGCGCGGTCGGGGACCCGCACGCACGCCCCGCCCACCCCGGCCAGCGACTCGGCGTAGCGCGCGAGCGGGTCGGGGAAGCGGACGCCCAGCGCGGAGAGGTCCGGCAGCGGCACCTCGCGAGGCGCGCTGCGGCGCAGCGCGGCGAGCAGGTCCTCGCGGCTACCCACGGTACCTCCGGTAGAGCTGGCGGAAGCTCTCGCGCGGCACGGGGGGCAGCTCGCGCTGCCGGCCCCAGGCGTTCCAGCGCCCGTAGAGCCACGCCCGCGGCAGGAGCGGGAGGAGGCGGCGCGCCAGCCAGCCGGCCGTCCGGTAGAGCCACCCGATGCGCAGGACCCACCCCGCCAGCCGCATGGCCGCGCGCTTCGGTCCGGGGAGGAGTC
>JAJYHA010000092.1 GCA_021784995.1 Myxococcales bacterium | reverse complement strand
GCGCCGCGGCCGAAGAGGTCCTCGAACATGGAGCCGAAGTCGTAGGTCCCGTAGTCGCCGACCCGCACCTCCTGGAAGTCGCCGAAGTCGAAGGGCATCCCGCCCGCCCGTGCGCCCTGGCGCCGCGACTGGCGGTAGGCCTCGGCCTTCTCCGGGTCGAAGCCGCCCCGGAGCGAGTCGGCGCCGAACTCGTCGTAGAGCGCCCGCCGCTTCGGGTCCTGGAGGACGTCGGCGGCCGCCGTCACCTCCTTGAACTTCTCCTCCGCCTTCTTGTCGTTGGGGTTGACGTCCGGGTGGTACTTCCTGGCCAGACGGCGGTAGGCCTTCTTGATGTCATCGGCCGCCGCGCTGCGCGGGACGCCCAGCACGTCGTAGAGGTCGCGCTCTGGCACCCGTCAAAGGTAACGCCGTGGCGGGGCGCGTCAAATCGAGTGCGGTCGCGCTCGCCCGGGTGGGGAGCGGTGACTAGAATGGCCCGGGCCCCGAGGCTTCGCCGAGAGGCCCGGCCCACCGGCGACCGGACGTCGCCGGCTCCAACGAGCGCACCATGCGGCGTCCGCCCGACACCAGCCGAACCCCCCTCGCGCCGCCCGCCGCGCCGCCCTTCGCCTTCCGGCGCATGGCGCTCGCGGACCTCGAGCGCGTGATGGAGATCGAGCGGGACGGCTTCGCGCACCCCTGGTCGGCGGACCTGCTCCGGCGCGAGCTGACGCACGACTGGTCCACCATCCTGCTCGCCACCGAGACCCGGATGGGACCCGATCGCGCAGCGGCCGAGGCGATCCTCGGCTTCGTCGTCTACTGGCTGGTCCACGACGAGCTGCACGTGCTCAACATCGCCACCGCGGTGGAGGAGCGGCGCCGCGGCATCGGGCGCGTGCTGATGGAGGAGGCGGCGCGCCGGGGCCGGGGCGCGGGCGCCGTCCTGGCGACGCTGGAGGTGCGGCGCTCCAACCTGGGCGCCATCGCCATGTACCGGACGCTCGGCTACCGGCAGGTGGGCGTTCGCCCCAACTACTACGTGGAGGAGGGCGAGGACGCGATCGTGATGGTGCGCGACCTGTGACCGGCCCGATCGCCGCACGATCCGGCGTCGCGGGGGGTGGTATACGGCCCGCGATGGCGTGGCCCCTCGCACGGTCCGGAGCGCGCCCACCGCCTCGCGACCTCGGCGCTCCGGCTGGCCGGCCCGGGGCTCGCGGCGCGAGCCCGGCGCAGGACGGTGGCGCCGTCCCTGGCGGTGGAGGCCTTCGGGCTGCGCTTCGCGCACCCGGTGGGGCTGGCGGCGGGGTTCGACAAGGGCGAGGTGCTCGCCCCCGGGCTCCTCGGGCTCGGCTTCTCGCACGTGGAGATCGGGACCATCACGCCGCGCCCGCAGGCCGGGAACGATCGGCCGCGCCTCTTCCGGCTGCCGGAGCACCGGGCGCTCATCAACCGGATGGGCTTCAACAACGACGGCGCCGAGGCCTGCGCGGAGCGACTGGCCCGGCTCTCGGCGGCCGACCGGCCCGGCCTGGTGGGCGTGAACGTGGGGAAGAACAAGGCGACGCCCAACGAGCGCGCCGAGGAGGACTACCTAGCCTGCATCGAGCGTCTCCACCCCTTCGCCGACTACCTGGTGGTGAACATCTCCTCCCCCAACACGCCCGGGCTGCGGCAGCTCCAGGAGAGATCCGCGCTGGAGCGGCTCCTCGGCGCCTGCGCGGCCCGCGCGCGCGCCCCCGACGTGGCGAAGCCGCTCCTCGTGAAGCTGGCGCCCGACCTCGCCCCGGAGGCGCTCGACGAGGCGGTGGACGTGGCGGTCGCGGTGGGCGCGGCCGGCGTGGTGGCCACCAACACCACCATCCAGCGGCCGGGGGAGGTGGCCGCCCACCCCCGCGCCTCGGAGGCCGGTGGCCTCTCGGGGGCGCCGCTCGAGCCGCTCGCCACGGCGGCGCTGCGGCGCGTCTACGCCCGCGCCAGGGGTCGAATCCCGGTGGTCGGAGTCGGAGGCGTCATGAGCGCGGCCGACGCGTACGCGAAGATCCGCTCCGGCGCCACCCTGGTCCAGGTCTACACGGGCTTCATCTACGGTGGTCCCCGCTTCGCGCAGGAGCTCGTCGAGGGCCTGGAGTCCCTGCTGAGGCGTGACGGATTCGGCTGTATTCACGATGCCTTGGGCGTTGACGTCGCGGTGGCACCCGCATGACCGGCCTCGCCCGGTTGCTCGCGTCCGCTCCGGGCGGTTAGACTCCGCCCCCTTGCCTGACCCTTAGGGGGTTTCGCTTGGCGAGGAGAGGAGACCTGCGGCGGCAGGCCTCGCGACGGGCGGTGAGCATGCCTCGCTTTCCCGTTGACGGTGCTTGACGCATCGCGTTACGGTTCGCGCGCCGGGCGGAAGAGTGGCTTCCGGTCGGCGAACACTCTGGATCAGGGGAACCTCATGGCCGACAAGAGCAGCGTGAAGATGCCTGAGTTCCTCCGCGAACCGCTCGAGGCAGCGCAGGCACGGCTCGTCGAGTTCGAGGAGGAGGCTCAGCGGGTCTTCAAGGACCTCGTCGAGCGGAGCAAGGAGAGCAGCAAGGACGTGGCGGGGCTCGTCCAGCGCCTGTCGAAGCAGGACTGGACCATGGACGAGCTGAAGGTGCGCGTGGGCAAGCTCCGCGTGCAGGGCAGGGAGAGCGCGCACGAGCTCCGGGACCGCGCCGAGACCTTCCGGAGCGAGGCCGTCGAGCGGCTCTCGGACCTCCAGATGAGGGCGGGCGCCTTCCTGGGCGTCGCCACCCGGGACCAGGTGGAGGCGCTGTCGCACGAGCTGGAGAAGCTGGCCCGGCTCATCGAGCACCAGGTGCAGCCTCACAAGGCTCGCCGTCCGAAGCGGGCCGGCAAGCGCGGGGCGGAGGTCTAGGGCCATGCCGGACGTGCGAGAGACGTTCAAGGAGGCGTGGTCGCAGGCCCTGGTGGGCCTCACCGCGGCCGAGCAGGAGGCGGAGAGGGTCCTGGGCAAGATCGCCGACGCGGCGGGCTTCACGCCCGAGGACGTCCGGCGCCACGCCCGCGAGTTCGCGGAGCGGCTGCAGTCGCAGCGCAGGGAGATCGAGCGGGGCATCGACGAGGCCGTGCGGAGGGCCACGAACCGCTTCCGCCTGCCGACGCGGGACGAGGTCGACACGCTGCGCCAGCGCGTCGATGCCATCTCGGAGCGCCTGGACGCCATGGCGAGCGCGCGCGCGAAGCCTGCCAACGAGCCCAACCGGGAGCCGCAGGCTTGAGGAGGCCGACGGTCAAGGGGTGCGTGGGGGCGCTCGTCACCGTGGCCGCCGTGGCCGTGGGGACGGTCGTCCCCAGCACGCTCGGCGACCTGGCGCCGCTGCCGCGCATCGAGACCTTCATCTCGCGTGCGTGCGGCGGCTCCACGCCCTGCAACGCCCCCGACCGCGCCCGCTGGCTCGCCTCGCTGGAGCGGCTCCTGCGAGAGAAGATGCCGGGCCTCCCGGCCGAGGACCGCTCGCGGCTGGCCGGCGTCATCTACGAGGAGGCGAAGGCCGCCTCCCTCGACCCCTTCTTCGTGCTGGCGGTCATCGCGGTCGAGTCGGGCTTCGACAGCGAGGCCGAGAGCGTCCGGGGCGCGCGCGGGCTCATGCAGCTCACCCCCTCCACGCTCGAGCACGAGGCGCAGCGCGCGCACCTCGATCCCACCGACCCCGACGATCCGGTGGTGAACGTGAAGGCGGGCGTCCGGTACCTGCGCCGCCTGGTGCGGGCGTTCGGCTCCACCGACCTCGCCCTCATGGCCTACAACGCCGGACCGAGCCGCATCCTCAAGTACATGGAGAGCGACGGCGACGTCCCCGAGCGCTTCCAGGCCTACCCGAAGCGCGTCGAGGGGGAGATGAGGCGCCTCAGGCGGCGGCTGCCGGCGGCGCCCGTCGCCCGGGCCCCTGTCGCCCAGGAGCCGACGGCGGTCCCGCCACGGATCGAGCACCACGACCTGCCCGGCGTCGAGGCGATGGCGGGCGAGCCGCGGTAGGGCCACCCGCGATGCGGGTCACCGAGATCTTCTTCAGCATCCAGGGGGAGGGGACGCGGGCCGGCCGGCCGTGCGTCTTCGTCCGCTTCACCGGCTGCGACCTGCGCTGCGTCTACTGCGACACGGCCTACGCCTTCCGGGGCGGCCGGGAGCTGACGCGCGAGGAGATCCTGGCAGAGGTGGCGCGCCACCCGAGCCGGCTGGTGCTCCTGACGGGCGGCGAGCCGCTCCTCCAGCACGAGCTGCCCGAGCTGGCGCGCGACCTGCTCCAGCGCGGGTACGAGGTCACGGTGGAGACCCACGGGCAGCGGCCCCTCGACGCCCTCCCGCGCGAGGCGGTCCGCATCGTGGACGTGAAGACGCCCGCCTCGGGCGAGGTGACCACCGACCTCGCCTACCTCGACGCGCTGGCGCCGCACGACGAGGTGAAGTTCGTGGTGGCCTCGGAGGAGGACTGGCGCTGGAGCCTGGAGGTCATCCGGCGGCACCGGCTCGACGGGCGCGTGACGGTCCTCGCCTCGCCGGTGCACGGCGCCGTCGAGCCGCGCGACCTCGCCCGCTGGATCCTGGAGAGCGGCGCCCTCGTGCGCCTCAACCTGCAGCTGCACAAGATCGTCTGGGGCGCCGACGCGCGCGGCGTGTGAGGGTCGCGCCGCGAACCCGTCCCCGGCCGGCCGCCTCGTAATTTGACGCGCGCCGGTTCCCGAGGGTAACTACGGTGATATCGCTGCCGCCGGGAGATCCCTCCGTTGAAGATGCGCCGGAACGGCGTCGCCACCCTCCTCGCCATCTGCCTCGTCGCGTGCGCGCACGCGCCCTCGAAGAAGGAGCGCGAGGCGGCCGAGATCCACTACCAGCTCGGCGCCGAGGCGCTGCAGGCGGGCCGCCGCAGCGAGGCCATGAGGCAGTTCGACCAGGCGCTGCAGTCGAACGACCGGCACGCGCCCTCCTACCTCGGGCGCGGGCTCGTCTACCAGCTCAACGGGAGCGCCGCGGAGGCGGAGCGGGAGTACCGGCACGCGCTCGAGATCAACCCCGGCATGGCCGAGGCCCACAACGCGCTCGGCCAGCTCCTCGCCACCACCGGCCGGCTCTCCGACGCCGTGAAGGAGTTCGACCTGGCGCTCGACGACGTCACCTACCACGAGGCCTACCTGGCGCGCTGCAACAAGGGCCTCGCGCTCTACCGCCTCGGCCAGCGCGGCGAGGGGGTGGCCCAGCTGCGCGCCTGCGTCTCGCTCGCGCCCCGCTACTGTCAGGGGCACCGGGAGCTGGGCCGCATCGAGCTGGAGGAGGGGCGGGTGGCCGACGCGGTCGCGTCGTTCACGCGCTACGCCGAGCTGTGCGAGAAGGTCCCGGACGCCTGGTACCAGCTCGCCCTGGCCCGCATGCGCGCCGGCGATCCCGACAAGGCGCGCGAGGCGTTCGAGCGGTGCGAGGCGGTGGCGGGGGAGGATCCGCTGGGCGCGGAGTGCCGCCAGAAGGTGCAGGCGCTGCGATGAGGGCGGCCGCGGTGCGCCTCCCGGAGCCGATCGGGGTCGCCGGCGCCTTCGGCCGGTGGCTCCTGCAGGAGCGCGAGCTGCGCGGCCTCGACCGCGACGAGGTGGCGCGCTCGAGCAAGCTCGGGCTCACCATCATCACGGCGCTCGAGTCGGGCGATCCGGATCGGATGCCGCCCAAGGCCTACGTGTTCGCCTACCTCCGCTCCTACGCGGCGGTGGTGGGCCTCGACCCCGACGACGTGGTCCTGCGCTGGCAGGAGGTGGTCGGCCCCGAGGAGGCCGCCCGGTCGCGCCGGCGCCGGGTCGCGCCGCGAGCCGTCCTGGCGGTGGCCGTCGCCGTGGCGGTGGCCGCGCTGGCGGTCGTCGTCCTGCTGGGCGGTCCTCACGGGCGCGCGCCGCTCAAGCTCGACCGGCCGCGGGCCGTCGAGCGCGCTCCCTACCCGAGCGATCCCTACGGCCCCGACCCCGCGCCGCGCTGAGCCATGCAGCACCTGAAGCTCGAGGGCGTGGTCCTCCGGGTGGTGGACTACGGCGACGCCGACCGCGTCGTCTCCCTCCTCACGGCGGAGCGCGGCAAGGTGTCGGCCTTCGCGCGCGGAGCGCGCGCCTCGCGGCGGCGCTTCGGCGGCGCGCTGGAGCCCTTCACGCTCCTCGCCCTCGAGGCCCGGGAGCGCGGAGGGAGCGATCTCCTCGCCCTCGACGCCGTGCAGGTGCTGCGGGGGTTCGGCGGGATCCGCGCCGACCTGGCGCGCATCGCCTGCGCCGGGTACGCCTGCGAGCTGGCGCGCGAGCTGGTCCGGGACGCCGAGCCGCACCCCGAGCTGCTGGAGATCCTGGTCCGCTACCTCGGGCGCCTCGACGCCGCGGCGGCGCGCCCGGTCGAGCTGCGCGGCTTCGAGCTCGCCGCCCTGGCGGCGGTGGGGCTCATGCCGCGCCTCTCCGGTTGCGCCCGCTGCGGCGCGGCGGTGGAGGGGGACGAGCGCGTCGCGTTCGATCCGTCGGAGGGCGGGCTGCTGTGCGGCCGCTGCGGCGCGCCGCCCCCCGCCGCCCTCCGGCTCTCGGGCGCCGCCGTGACGGCGCTCCGGCGGCTGCAGCGCGGCACCGCGGAGAGCCCCGGCGACGGCGATCCGGCCGCGCTGGCGGGCGTCGGCGCGGAGCTGCGGCACGCGCTCTCCTGCTTCATCGAGCACCACCTCGGACGCCGGCTGGCCAGCCGCAAGTTCCTCGACGAAATCGGGCCCTTGCTCGGCCCTTGAAGCTGGCCTACCGTGCGCGGTCCGGTGGCCGCGCGGCCGCCGCAGGAGGCGCGGTGAACTTCCAAGAGCTGATCCTGACCCTGCAGACCTACTGGTCGCGGCGCGGGTGCATCCTCGCCCAGGGCTACGACCTGGAGGTGGGGGCTGGGACCATGAACCCCGCCACCTTCCTGCGCGTGCTGGGTCCCGAGCCGTGGAACGTGGCCTACGTGGAGCCCTCCCGCCGCCCGGCCGACGGACGCTTCGGCGAGAACCCGAACCGCCTCTACCAGCACCACCAGTTCCAGGTGATCCTCAAGCCCTCGCCGGCCGACGTGCAGGACCTCTACCTCGGCTCGCTGCGCGCCATCGGCATCGACCCGCGCCGGCACGACATCCGGTTCGTGGAGGACGACTGGGAGAGCCCGACCCTGGGCGCCTGGGGCCTGGGCTGGGAGGTCTGGTGCGACGGGATGGAGATCACCCAGTTCACCTACTTCCAGCAGGCCGGCGGCTTCGAGGTGAAGCCGGTGGCCGCCGAGCTCACCTACGGGCTCGAGCGCATCGCCATGTACCTGCAGAACGTGGAGAACGTGTACGACGTGGAGTGGGTGAAGGGCGTCCGCTACCGGGAGGTCTTCCACCGCAACGAGTACGAGATGAGCGAGTACAGCTTCCGCGCCAGCGACGCGCAGATGCTCTTCGGGCTCTTCGGCACCTACGAGGCGGAGTGCCGGCGCCTGCTCGAGCGCCACCCCGGCTGCGGCCCGCTGTGGTGGGTGGCGGCCACCGTCCTGACCGCCGGCGACCCCGTGGCGGCGGCCGGCGACGCGGCGTAGCGCCTGCTGGCCGATCCCACCGAGGACGCCCTCGACGCCACCGTGCCGGTGGAGGCCCGGGCGGTGCGCCGGGGGTCCTTCTCCGACGTGGCGGGGGCCGACCTGGTGGTGGTCACCGTCGACGCCCTCGGAGCCGGTGGTGCCGTGGTGGACGGTTCGGGGGCCGCCCTGCTGGCCGCCGCCGTCGAGCTCGGCGTGCCGGCATGGGCGGTGGCAGGGGTGGGGCGGCTGCTCCCGCCCCGGCTCTGGGGCGCGCTCGCCGGCCGCCTCGACGTCGTACCGCCGGCCGGGCGCCACGGTCCCGAGGTGGTGCCGCTGCGCGGCATCACCTCGGTGGTGGGGCCCGAGGGGACCCGCCCGCTCGACCGCGCCCTGGCGGCCGCCTCGTGCCCCGAGCCGCCCGAGCTCCTCGGTCGCGAAGGCGGGCACGGACCCGCCGGCGGCGGCCGGTACCGGCCGTGACCGGCGACCCCGGCGCCGGCCCGGTCACCCGGTACCTGTCCCTGGGCCTGGCGCTCGGGCGTCACGTCGAGGGGCTGGTCGACGCGTACTAC
>JAJYHA010000222.1 GCA_021784995.1 Myxococcales bacterium | reverse complement strand
CTAGAGGAAAGGGGCTCGCCAGGCGAGCCCCTTTCGCCGTCCTGGCCACGTGGCGGCCCGGCACGGCCCCGGGCGGCGGGCTGCCTCCCGCCCGCGGGCGGCAGCGTCAGTACCCCACGGCGCAGCCGTCCTTGCGCCACTCCGTCGCGCCGCTCAGCACGCCGGTCACCGGATCGCGCGCCACGGCCTGGTAGCCACCGAAGCGGCCGGGGAGCGCCTCCTGCAGGCAGTGGCCGCGGCGGACCAGCTCGAGGCGCACCGCCGGCGGGACGCTGCCCTCGAGCGCCAGGAGCCCGCCGCCCGTCATCTCCACGCCGGTCGGCTCGCTCGAGCGCGTGTGGTAGAAGCGGCCCGCGTCGCCCGCCTCCTGCAGGTTCATCCCCAGGTCCAGGAGGTTCACCAGGATCTGCGCGTGGCCCTGCGGCTGCATGTCGCCGCCCATGAGCCCGAACGCCAGCCCAGGCTCGCCGCCCACCGTGGCGAAGGCGGGGATGATGGTGTGGAAGGGCCGCTTCCTCGGCTGGAGGTGATTGGCCGACCCGGGGCGGAGGTTGAACTGCGCGCCGCGGTTCTGCAGCGCGAAGCCCCAGCCCGGCAGCGCGAACCCGCTCCCGAACGCGGTGTAGACGCTCTGGATGAGCGACACCATGTTCCCGGCCGCGTCCGCGGTCGCGAGGTAGGTCGTGTCGCCCTCCTCGTGCGCCGGGAGCCCCGGCTCGACGGTCATGGCCGCGCGCGCCATGTCGACGCGGCGCGCCCGCTCGCGGGCGTACTCCTTCGAGAGGAGGCGCTCCACCGGCACGGTCGCGAACTCCGGGTCTGCGTAGAGCCGGGCGCGGTCCGCGAAGGCGAGCTTCTTCACCTCGACCAGCAGGTGCCAGAAGTCGGGCGAGTCGCGTCCCATCGCGGCGAGGTCGAACCCCTCCAGCATGTTGAGCATCTGGAGCGCGGCCAGTCCCTGCCCGTTGGGCGGCAGCTCCCAGACCTCGACGCCGCGGTAGGTGGTCGAGATGGGCTCGACCCACGTCGAGCGGTGCTCCGCCAGGTCGGAGGCCGCGAGGAACCCGCCCACGGCGGCGGAGAAGGCGGCCAGCGCGTCGGCGATGGGCCCGCGGTAGAAGGCGTCGGCGCCGTCGCGCGCCAGCGCCTCGTACGCTCGGGCGAGCCCCGGGTTCGCCACCAGCTCGCGCTCGCGGGGCGCGCGGCCGGCTGGCAGGAAGCTCTCGGCGAACCCTGGCGTGTCTCGCAGGAGGAGCGCCGCCTGCTGCCAGGCGTCCGCGATCACCTGCGGGACCGGCTCGCCGCGGCGGGCTGCCTCCACCGACGGCCCGAGCAGCTCCGCCATCGTGAGCTTGCCGAACCGGGCGTGGAGCTGGAACCAGCCATCCACCGCGCCGGGGACCGTCCAGGTCTCCGGCCCGCGCAGCGGGATGGTCCCGTCGGCCCTGGGCCGGACGGCGTCGGCCGTGATGCCCGCGGGCGCCCGCCCCGACGCGTTCAACCCGTGCAGGACGCGCGCACCCGCCTCCCACACGATGGCGAAGAGATCGCCCCCGATGCCGCAGGACATCGGCTCGAGGAAGCCGAGGGCGGCGTTGGTGGCGATGGCGGCGTCGACGGCGGTGCCGCCCCGCCGCAGGACGTCGAGCCCGATCTGCGAGGCCAGCGGGTGAGCCGAGGCGACCATGCCGTGGCGGGCGTGGACGACCGAGCGGCTCGCGAAGGGCGTGCCGCCGGGACGGTCACCGGCACGCGGGCACCCGTGGGGAAAGGGAGGGCTCACACGTCATTGGTACCGCATCCCGGACGGGCGCGCACCGGCGCCGTGGCGGGCTACCAGACGAGGGGGTCGGCGATGGGCTGTGCGATGCTGCGGCCGCGCGAGGGCGGCCTCGGGAGCCGCGGCGCCCACCGGCGCCGCTCGCCGTCGCCCTCGGCCCCCGCGACCGTCCGGCGACTGTGCAGCACGCCGTAGTGACGGCGCATGAGGTCCCACACGCGCGCTTCCGGCGTGACGATCGGCTGCACGCTCCTGCCGACCGCGAACGCGACCTCGTCCAGGGCGCGCACGTCGGTCGGATCGCAGACCAGGAGCCGCAGCGTGCGCCCGTCGACGTCGTAGGGGACGAGCACGTGCCGCTCGACCAGCGCGCGCGTCACGAGGGCCAGCGCGCCGAGATCGGGCGTCACGGCTCCCCAGGCGCTCGGCAGGCGGTAGAGGCGGCCGAGCGCGTGGGCGAGGCGCTCCTCGTCCAGCGCGCCCAGGTCGAGGAGGTTCGTCCCCAGCCGGCCGCCGCAGAAGCGCTGGTTGTGCAGCGCCTCCCGGATCGCCTCCGGTGGACACGCGCTCAACGCGACCAGCATCTCTCCGAGTCTCACCATGCGTCACCCGAGGCCACGCCTCTCCCCGCCGTCGAAGCTCACCGACATCCCCTGCAATCGCGATCCTGACGCCCCTCGCGACGTGCGGGCATCCCGCGATCCCGGGATGCCCCGGCTTGATCTCGCCCCCAGGTCAAGGTACGTTGTCGCCGTGGTCCTCGAAATCGTGAGCGCGCGTCGATTTATCGGCCCCCCGCCCCGGCCTGGGTGCTGGGTGGGCTTGCGCGCTTAGCGAAGGACCTCCCTGCACATCGAACTCCTCGGGCCGGTCGGGGGGATCTCGCGTCCCCGGTTCCCGTCCTGCGCGCCGCCGGCCACGGCGGCGCGCGTCCCCCAGCCCGAGAGAGTCGACCCATGCAGCCCCAGCACGTCCTCACCCCTTCCGCCCTCGTCCGCCTCCTCTCCATCCGAGACCTCGCCGACCCGGCGCGTGGCCCCCACGCCGTCCAGCGGGCGCTGCACGGCGCGCTCGACGCGCTGTCGCGCGCGGCTCCGTGCCGGGTCGTGACCGATCGCAGCGGGCCGATCGTGCCGCGCCTCGACGAGGAGCGGCTCGGCCGCGATCCGTCACGGGGAGCGGCTCGCGGCGGGGGCCTGCGCCACGTCTCGCCGGTGCGTGTCCTGCGCTCCGGCGCCGCGTCGAGCATGCCCGCCCTGCTCCGCCAGGTGGTGCTGCCGCCGCACGGCGATCTGCTCCTCGCCTGCGCGGGCGCCGTCCACCCCTCCTACGGCTCCCGGCCCACCCCGACACGCGACGTCCGGGACGCGGTGGTGCCGCACGAGGCGGCGCTGTGGCGCCTGCGCCGCGGCCCCGCCTTCGGTCTGCGCGACGTGGGCCTCGCGATCGGGAGCGTGGCGCGCGCGCTGGTCCCGGGCCTCACCGTCTCGGCCGCCGCGGCCGCGCTGCCGTACACGGTCGAGGCGCGCACGCTCGACGTCCGGGTGCGCGGCGCCTGGATCGAGCTCGGCCGGTGCGGCGCCGTCGACCCGGAGCTGCTGGCCGACCTGCGCCTGCCGCCCGGCGTCTCCGCGCTCGCGCTCTCGCTCGATCTCGACCGGGTGGTGATGGTCGCCAAGGGGATCGACGACGCCCGGCTGCTCCGCGCCCGGCGGAGGGCGGTGGCGGACCAGCTGCTCGACCTCGAGCCGTACGTGCCGCCTGCGGCGCGCGCCGCGGGCGGCGAGCCGGAGGAAGGCCCCGTCCGCCCGGCGCTCCGGGAGGGGCAGGCCGCCTCCGCGCGCTGACGCCGCCCGTGCCCGCGGCGCGCTCAGGCCTCTCCGCCGGCCTCCACGCGCTGGAGCCGGATGGTGAACCGCGTGCCGGAGCCGCCGCTCTCGACCGCCACCTCGCCGTTCTGCGCCTGCGTGAGGTGCTTCACGATCGCGAGCCCGAGCCCGGTCCCCCCCTGCTCGCGGCTGCGCCCCGCGTCCGCGCGGTAGAAGCGCTCGAAGAGGCGCGGCAGGTGGTGCGGCGCGATGCCGGGTCCCGTGTCTGCCACCGTCACCGCCGCCCAGCGCGCATCGACGCCCACCGACACGCGCACCGAACCCCCGCGCGGCGTGTACTTGACCGCGTTGTCGACCAGGTTGAACAGCACCTGCTCGAGGGCGCGCGCGTCCGCGCGCACCCGCATCCCCTCCGGCACCTCGGGCGAGAGCCGGATCCCTCGCTCGCGCGCGCGGTCGGAGTGCAGCTCGAGGACGGCCTGCACCACGGGCGCCAGCTCCACCGGCGCCAGCTGCATCACCCACAGCCCGGACTCGAGCCTCGAGAGGTCGAGCAGGTCCTGCGTGAGCCGGGCCAGGCGCTCCGCCTGCCGCGCGATCATCTCCGCGAAGTGGCGCGCGCTCTCCGGGCTCGAGAGCGCGCCCGCGAGCAGCGTGTCGGCCGCTCCGCGGATCGCCGTCACCGGGGTCCGCAGCTCGTGGCTGGCGTTGGCGACGAAGTCGCGGCGGGTCGCCTCCGCCCGCTTCGCCTCCGTGACGTCGCGCAGGAGCAGCAGCACCTCCCCGCGGAGGAGGGGCGACACGTGCGCGAGCCAGGTCCGGCGCGTGGCGGCCACCTCCAGCTCGAGCCGGCGCCCCGTGCCCTCCAGCGCGCGCCGGACCGCCTCGCCCAGCTCCTCCGAGCGCATGACGTCGAGCGGGCGCAGCCCGGCTGCGCGCCGCCCGGGCGCGAGCGCGTCGAACGCCGCGTTGGCCATGCGCACCGCGCCGTCGCGTCCCACCAGGGCCGCGGCGTCCGGGAGGGCGCGGAGGATCTCGCGGTCCGGCTCCTCGCGCGTGGTCGTCCGCTCCTCGCGCTGGTGGAAGAGCTCCCCGAGCCGCCGCAGCCGCGGGGAGAGCCGGGCGGGCTCGCCGCCGGCCAGCTCGGCCTCCAGGGCGGCCACGGCCCGGGCGACCTCGTCGCGCCGCAGGGGCACCACGGCGTCACTTCCCGCGCGCCGGGTCGACCAGCCGGTACCCGACGCCCCGGACCGTCTCCAGCAGGTCGCGAGCCGGCCCGAGCTTCTCGCGGAGGCGCTTCACGTGCGTGTCGACGGTCCGCGTCTCCAGCTCGCTCGACATGTCCCACACGTCCCCGAGGAGCTGGTCGCGCGACTGGACGCGACCCACGCGCGCCATGAACGTGGTGAGGAGCCGGAACTCCAGCGCGGTGAGGCTGATCTCCTCCCCGCCCACGTACGCCCGGTGCGCCTCGGGGTCGACGCGGATCGTCCCCACGACGGTGGCCGCGGGCCGCGGCGCCGCCTGCGCGGCGAGCGCTTGCGACCGCCGCAGCACGGCGCGCACCCGGAGGATGAGCTCGCGCACGCTGAAGGGCTTGGTGACGTAGTCGTCCGCGCCCAGCTCGAAGCCGACCACCTTGTCCACCTCCTCGCCCTTGGCCGTCAGCATGACCACCGGGACGTGCTGCGTGCGCGGATCGCGCTTCACGCTCCGGCACACCTCCGTGCCCGAGACGTCGGGCAGCATCAGGTCGAGCAGCACGAGGTCCGGCACCCGCCGCCGCAGCTCCGCCATCGCCTCCTCCCCGGTCGCGGCGACCGACGTCTGGAAGCCCTCGCGCTGGAAGTTGAACTCGAGCAGCGACAGCAGGTCCCGCTCGTCGTCCACGATCAGGATGTGCGGCACGGGCCGCATGCTACCGCCCCGGACGTGGCGGCACCATGGCGGCGTGAGGGCGTCCGGGTGACGGCGGGCCGGGCGCCCGCCGGCCCGCGCTCGCGCAGGGGCGACGCCCGCGGTACCCTCGTGGCGTGAACGCGCCGACCGTGACCGAGCGGGACGCCCTGCTGGCCGTGGACCTGCAACACGACTTCCTCCCCGGCGGGGCGCTGGGCGTCGCGCGCGGAGACGAGATCCTCGCGCCCATCGCGGCGCTCGTGCCCAGGTTCGAGACGGTGGTCCTGACCCAGGACTTCCACCCCCCGGGGCACGTCTCGTTCGCCAGCGCGCACCCCGGGCGCCGGCCCTTCGAGACCATCGACCTGCCCGGCGGATCGCAGGCCCTCTGGCCCGACCACTGCGTGGCGGGCACGCGCGGCGCCGAGCTGCACGAGCGCCTGCGCGACCCGGCCGTCGATCGGCACGTGACCCTCCTCGTCCGCAAGGGCACGCACCCCGAGGTCGACTCCTACAGCGCGCTGCGGGAGAACGCCTACCTCCCGGGCCACCGGCGCACCACCGGACTCGGCGAGTGGCTGCGCGCGCGGCGGGTGGAGCGCCTGTTCGTGGTCGGCCTGGCGCGCGACTACTGCGTGGCGTGGACCTCGCTCGACGCGCGCGCGCAGGGGTTCCAGGTGGTGGTCGTCGAGGCCTGCACGCGCCCCGTGTTCCCCGAGCGCGCCGGGGAGACCACCGCGGAGCTGCGGCGCGCCGGGGTGACGCTCCTCCCGTCGCTCTGACGGCCGGCGCGCGGCCCGCGGCGCGGTGCACCCCGCGGCGCCGCTGGGCCGACCGTCGCGGACGGGATAGCATGCTCCCGCGAACAGGCAGGAGAGCCCGTTGCCCAGCTTCGAGGAGGCGCGCCGCACCGTCCTCGAGCACGTGCCGCGCCTCGGTCCCGAGGCCGTCCCCGTGCTCGACGCGGTGGGCCAGGCGCTCGCGACCGACGTCGTCGCCCCGTGGGACCTCCCGCGCTGGGACAACTCGGCGATGGACGGGTTCGCGATCCGGGCCGAGGACGCGACCCGGGCGGGAGGCCTCCTCCTCTCCGGCTGCGTCGCCGCCGGCGCCACGCTGCAGGGCGCTGTCGAGCCCGGCACGGCCGTCCGCATCCTCACCGGGGCGGCCCTCCCGCCCGGCGCGGACGCCGTCGTGCCCCAGGAGGAGGCGGAGGAGCGCGCGGGGAGGGTCCACGTCCCGCCCACGGTCCGTCCGGGCGCCCACGTCCGGCGCCGCGGCGAGGACGTCCGCGCCGGGGAGACGGTGCTCACCCCCGGCACCGCCATCGGCCCGCCCGAGGTGGCGCTGCTCGCCGCCTGCTCCCGCCTCGCCGCCTGCGTCCACCGGCGCGCGCGGGTCGCCATCCTCTCGACCGGAGACGAGCTCGTCGAGCCCGGCTTGCCCCTGGCGCCGGGCCAGATCCACGACGGCAACGGGTGGGCCCTGGCGACGGCGGTCCGACAGGCGGGCGCCATCCCGACCCTGCTCGGGATCGCACGCGACGACCGCGCGGCGCTGCGGCGGCTCATCGGGGAGGGCCTGGCCGCCGACGCGCTCGTCACGTCCGCCGGGGTCTCGACGGGCGAGCGCGATCTCGTCCGCGAGGTCCTGGCGGAGCTGTCGGCACGCCCGGTGTTCTGGGGCGTGGACGTGAAGCCGGGCCATCCGATGGCCTTCGCGATGGCCGGCCGGGTGCCCGTCTTCTCGCTCCCCGGGAACCCCGTCGCCGCGCTGCTCACCTTCGAGCAGTTCGTGCGCCCGGCCCTCCTCCGGATGATGGGGCACGCCCGGGTGCACCGGCCGCTCGTCCGCGCCACGCTGCAGGACGAGGTCGTGCGGAGGCCGGGGCGCGTCCAGCTCGTCCGCGTGCGGCTCGAGCGGCGCGCGGGGGCGCTCCTCGCCTTCAGCGCCGGCCGGCAGGACACGGGCATCCTGCGGACCAGCCTGCAGGCGGACGGCATCGCCCTCCTCCCGGCGGACCTGGGGACCGTCGCGGCCGGTACGCCGGTCGACGTCCAGCTGCTGCGCGGCGACCCGGAGCCGGGGGCGCGCCGCCCTCGTTGACACCCCCTCGCCGTTCCCCGACACTCGCCGCCCACTCCCTCGCCCGCGCGGAGCACGCGATGAACCTGGCCGAGCTGCTGGAGCGCAACGCCCGGACGTCCGGGGGGAAGGACGCCGTCCGCGCGGGAGGAGAGGCCCTCACCTTCCGTGACCTGCTCGTGCAGGCGCGCCGGGCCGCCGCGCGCCTCCAGGCGTGGGGCGTCCGACGGGGCGACGCCGTCGCCATCATGAGCCACAACACCCTCGCCTTCCCCGTGGCCTTCCATGGCGCGGCGCTGGCCGGGGCCGCGGTGGTTCCGGTCAACCACAAGCTCGCCCCGCCTGAGGTCGACTACATCCTCGGCCACAGCCGGGCGAAGGCCTTCCTCTTCGACGCCGCCCTGGCGGGGGTGGCGCAGGCGCTGCGCGCCGGTCCGCGCGCGGCGTCGCTCGACGGCGCGGTCCCGGGCGTGGCGCGGTTCGACGACGCGCTGCCCTCCGCGGAGGCCTTCGTCCCCACCGCCCTGGCGGACGACGACGACGCGCAGATCCTCTACACCTCGGGCACCACCGGA
>JAJYHA010000462.1 GCA_021784995.1 Myxococcales bacterium | reverse complement strand
GGCGCGTAGGCCTCGGGCGGCGCCACGGGGGCGTGCTCCTCGAGCACGTTTCCGAGCCGGTCGCGGACCCGCAGGACGAGCAGCGGCTCGGTGGCGAAGCCGCGGGCGGCGATCGTCGCGTAGGCGTTCACCAGCTCGAGCGGGGTCACCTCGCCCACGCCGAGCGCCAGCGAGATGGTGCGGGGCAGCTCCGACTCGACGCCGCAACGCCGCGCCACCGCGATCACCGCGTCCACTCCCAGCGCGTCCGTGAGCTTCACCGACACGGTGTTCTTCGAGTGCGCCAGGGCCTGGGTGAGCAGCAGCGGGCCGTCGTACTCGTCGCGCTCGAAGTTCTGCGGCTTCCACTCCTTGCCGGTCCACGGGTCGCGAAACACCTCGGGGGTGTCATAGACGACGGTGGCGGGCGTGAAGCGGCGCGACTCGAGGGCCGCGCCCCACACGAAGGGCTTGAAGGCCGAGCCCGGCTGCCGGTGGGCCTGGTTGGCGCGGTTGAACTGCGAGGTGGCGAAGTCGTAGCCGCCGACGAGCGCCCGGACGCCGCGCGTCGCGGGGTCGATCGCGACGAGCGCGCCCTGCACCCGGGGCACCTGCTCCAGGAGGAGCGGGACCGGCTTGCCCGCACGCGCCAGGACCGCCGGCGCCGTCCGCGACGGCGCGGGGCGCACGAGGACCACGTCGCCCGCCTTCACCACGCTCCGCAGCGAGCGCGGGGCGGCGGTGCCGGAGATCGGGTTGTACCTGCGCGCCCAGGAGGTCTCCTGCAGCGAGAGGGTGCCGCTGGCCAGGCCCAGGTCCACGGTGGCGGTCCGATCGGCGACCGACGTGACGAGCGCGCCGTAGCTCCCCTCCGGCAGCAGACGCCTCACGCGGATGCGCCGCTTCAGGTCGGCCGGCCCCTCGCCCGGCTCGACGTCGTCGCGCGACACGCGGCCGAGGTCCCAGACCATCACCTCGCCCGCGCCCCCGCGCGCCGCCTTGAGCCGTTCGCGCCACGCCGGCAGCGCGCCCCCGAGCTGCTTCGGCTCGAGGTGCGCCAGCGGGCCCCGCCATCCCTGGCGCTTGTCCACCGCGCGGAGCTGTGCCTCCACGGCCTCCTCGGCCGCGCGCTGCATCCGCACGTCCATCGCCACGTCGACGGCGAGGCCGTCCGCCTCCACGCGCTCGGCGCCATACCGCTGGTCGAGGTACTTCCGCACGGCGTCCGCGTACCACGCGCCGGACGGGTCGTCGGCGTGGCTCGCGACGAGGATGGGGCGGGCCATCTCGGCCTCGGCGACGCGCTGCGTGATGAAGCCCTCCTCCGCCATGCGCCGCAGCACGTAGCGCTGCCGCTCCTTGGCCGCCTCGGGGTGCTTCACGGGGGAGAGCCGCTCCGGGCTCTGCACCAGCCCCGCGATCACGGCCGCCTCGCCCACCGTCAGCGCCTGGACCGGCTTCCCGAAGTAGAAGCGGGCGGCCTCCTCCACGCCGTAGCGCCGGTGGCCGAAGTAGATCTGGTTCAGGTACAGGTAGAGGATCTCGTCCTTGCTCAGGTTCTTCTCGAGGCGACGGGCCAGCACCACCTCCTTGACCTTCCGCGTCAGGCGCTTCTCGGAGGAGAGCAGGAACGTCTTCACCACCTGCTGGGTGATGGTCGAGCCGCCGCAGTAGGTGTGGCCCCGCACCAGGTTCTTGACCGCGCAGCGGGCGATGGCGAGGTAGTTCACGCCCTGGTGCTCGTAGAAGCGCGCGTCCTCGGAGGCGAGGACCGCCTTCTTGACGACGTCGGGGATCTGGTCGAAGGGGACCACGGTCCGCCGCTCCCGGTAGAACGCGAACGCCTCGCTCCCGTCGATCGCGTAGACGCGCGTGGCGATGAGCGGGTGGTAATCCTTCAGCGTGTCGAAGGCGGGCAGGTCGTGCGTGGCGGCCCAGGCGACGCCGCCCCCCACGAGCACGGCGGCGGCGACGGCAACGAGCGCCGCGACGGAGGAACACCTCGGCGGGGCGCCGCGGCGGTGGGCGGGTCTCTTCCTGGTGTCGGTCACGGGTTCACGAGCCGAAACAGCCATGCGTGCCGGGTATTTCCGGGTAGCGGGACGACGTGAAAAGCATACTCCGCACCCGCACGGAACTCACCCCGGCGGGGCTCTCCCGCGCGACCATTTTCCTTTGACACCGTGCGGGAACCGAGAGAGAAGCATGTCGTTCGAGACATTACCAACCGCAGAAGGAGATTGACGATGCGCCGTGTTCTCGTCTTGTCGTGTAGCGTCGCCGCGCTGCTGCTCGCTGGCTGCCCCTCGAAGCCAAAGAACGGTGAGTGCAAGACGAGCGACGACTGCAAGGATCAGCAGGGCTACGGCAAGGTGTGCGTCCAGGGCCGCTGCCAGGAGTGCGGTGTCGACACCGACTGCCAGGCGGGCTTCGTGTGCCGTGAGAACAAGTGCGCGCCGCGCCCCGAGTGCGCCGCCGACTCCGACTGCGGCGCCGGCCGTGCCTGCCAGGCCGGGAAGTGCGTCGCCGCCGCGCAGCCCAAGGCCGAGTGCGAGAGCGACGCGCAGTGCGGCGCCGGCCGCGCCTGCGAGGCCGGACGCTGCGTGACCGCCGCGCCCAAGCTCGACCCGGTGGCGGCCTGCACGGGTCACACGATGGGTGACGCGGCGAGCGGCGAGGACAACTTCGTCCACTTCGACTTCGACAAGTCCAACATCAAGCCGGACGACCAGACCAAGCTCCAGAAGCTGGCCGCCTGCCTGAAGCAGGCGCACATCTCGGCCCTCGCGGTCGAGGGGCACTGCGACCAGCGCGGGACCTCGGAGTACAACATCCAGCTCGGTCAGCGTCGCTCCGAGGCCGTGAAGAAGTACCTGGGGAACCTCGGCCTGAACGCCTCCGGGATCCAGGCGACGAGCTACGGCAAGGAGCGTCCGCTCTGCGATCAGGAGCAGGAGAGCTGCTGGAAGCGTAACCGCCGCGCCGTGATCACCAGCGCCTCGCGGTGAGGCTCGTCGCGGCACTGCTCGTGGTGGGCGCCTCCGCCTGCTGGGTCCCGACGGAACAGGGCCGGCAGATGGAGGCGCGCATCCACCGCCTCGAGGGCGAGGCCGACCTCTCGGCGCGCCAGCTGGAGGAGCAGCGCGCCGCGGTGCGAGAGCGCATCGAGGCCGTCGACCGGAAGCTCGACGAGCTGAACACCGCCGCCCACCGCACCGGGGCCGACCTGGTCGTGCGGCAGGACGAGCTGGTCGACGGGCTCCGCCAGTCGCGAGGACAGCTGGAGGAGGAGGCCCACCGGCTCGACGGGCTCGAGAAGGCGCTCGCGCAGCAGAAGGACGCCACCGACGCGCGCTTCGCGGCCCTGAAGGGGGTCGGCGCGCTCGATGAGTACGAGGCACAGCGCAAGGCCCAGCAGCTCAAGCGACCCGCCGACAAGGTGGAGTTCCTGGCGCTGGCGCAGCAGCAGGAGGCCTCCGGCGAGCGCGGCGTGGCCCGGCAGCTGTACGGGGAGTTCGTCAACAAGTGGCCGACGGATCCGCGCGCCGCGGATGCCCATTTCCGCCTGGGAGAGCTGTGGTTCGGCGACAAGCGGTACCGCGAGGCCATCCTGGAGTACGGCAAGGTGGCCCAGGACTTCCCGCGCTCCGACAAGGCGCCCGACGCGCTCTTCCGGACCGGGGAGTCGATGCTGGCGCTGAACCTCCGCGGCGACGCGCGAAAGCTCTTCGAGGAGGTCCAGAAGCGTTACCCGGGCACCACCGCGGCGCGGCGCGCGCGGGCGCGGATCTCCGAGCTGTCGAAGCGGCGATAGCTACCGCGCGCCCGCGGCCTCCTCGGTCTCGTCCCCGCCCGCGACCGGATCGCGCCCCTCGTCCTGCAGCCGCCACTGGGCGATGCGCTTCATGACGGTGCTCTTCGCGATGGCGAGCTCCTTCACCACCGCGGCCCGCTTCCCGCGGTGGCGGCGCAGCGAGAGGCGGATCGCCTCCCGCTCCAGGTCCTCCAGCGTGAGGCCGCGCACGTAGAGCGTGTCGTGGTCTCCTGCGTGGACCACCCCGCCGGCATCTTCGATGACGACGGCGGTGGCCCCGACGGCCAGCCCCTCGGAGCGGAAGAGCAGCGCTCGCTGGACCACGTTCCTGAGCTGGCGCACGTTGCCCGGCCATGCGCTCCCCTCGAGCCTGGCCAGGGCCTCCTCCGTGAAGCGCAGCGCCAGGCCGTGTGGCGCGGCGCGGGCGAGGAAGTGCTCCGCCAGCGCCCGGACGTCGCCGCGGCGCGCGCGGAGCGGGGGCACGGTCACCGGGACCACGCAGAGGCGGTAGTAGAGGTCCTCCCGGAAGCGGCCGGCGCGCACCTGAGCCCGCAGGTCGCGGTGGGTGGCGGCCACGATGCGCACGTCCACCGTGATGGGTCGGGAGGCGCCGACGCGCTTCACCTCACCCAGCTCCAGGGTCCGGAGGAGCTTGGGCTGCAGCTCCAGCGGCAGCTCGCCGATCTCGTCGAGGAAGATCGTCCCGCCGTCCGCCTCCTCGAAGGCACCCTTGCGGAGGCGCTCGGCCCCCGAGAACGCGCCCCGCTCGTGCCCGAAGAGCTCGCTCTCGATGAGCGACTCGGCGATGGCCGAGCAGTTCACCGGGATGAAGGGGCGGTCGCGTCGGCCCGAGAGCCGGTGCAGGGCGCGGGCGACCAGCTCCTTCCCGGTACCGGTCTCGCCCAGGACGGTGACGGCGACCTCGGATGGGGCGACCCGCTCGACGAGCCCGAAGAGCTGCTGCATGGCGGGGTCGCCCGAGACGAGCCCCTCGAACGCCGCCGGGGGAGCGACGCGCGGCGCGGGCGCCCCCTCCAGCAGGATCTCGCTGTCTCCGAGGGCCAGCGGGGCACCTTCGGGGAGCTCCGCCTCCGTGACGCGGACCCCCGCCAGGACGGTGCCGTTGGTCGAGGCCAGGTCGCGGACGCGCCAGCGCCCGCGGTGGCGCTCGAGCCGTGCGTGGCGCGCGGAGACGAAGGGATCGTCGAGCACGAGGTCGTTCGAGAGGTCCTTGCCGATGGTGAGCGCGTCGCCCTCGATGGCGACCACGCGCTCGTGCCCGCGGGCCCGGATCCGGACCCGCGCCGCCGCGCACGGGGGCGCGTCCCCGGACGGGCGCAGGGTCGTGCGGCCGGCGAGCGGTGCGGCGTCGGCGTCGCCGCTCGCCTCGCGGAACAGGACGCGCCAGGCGCCCAGCGCCATGTCGCAGCCGTCCACGAGCGCGGCCTCGTGGACGCGCTCGCCACGCACCGCGGTGCCGAGCCCGGAGCGGTCGAGGAGGTGGAAACGATCGCCGCGCCGCTCCACCTCGACGTGGACCGGGCTCAGCGCTGGATCGGGCAGCGAGACGTCGCAAGCGGGAGAGCGCCCGACCGTGGTGCGCTCCGTGAGCGCCACGCGGAGGAGCTCCTCGCCGTGTCGGTAGAAGGCCAGTTCGGGCATGCGGAGGCGCAGCCTAGCGCGCCGGCGCGCGGCGCAGAATGGGTCGCGATCGACGACCCGGGGTCGCCGGCCCGTCGGCGCCCGCCGGGCCTGCTCCGCTCCGCGAGCGCGCTCCCCGGCGCGTCGCGCTCGGCGAACGGCCCCGAGGCGGTCCCCGTCGCGCCTCGCGGTCGAGACGCTCGTTGACGCATCGCCGGCGCACCGTGCATTCTCGCTGCGCCCACCCCGTCTCGACCGATGGCCCTGTACACGCCCCTCTCCCCGGAGCAGCTCGCCGCTGTCCTGGAACGGTACGGCCTCCCCGCGCCGGAGCGGACGCTGCCCGAGCCGAAGGGGAGCGTGAACACCAACTACCACCTGTGGGCGGGGGGGCGGCGCTGGTTCCTCCGGCTCAACGAGGGCAAGTCGCGCGAGGACGTCCGCTTCGAGGCCGACGTGCTGCGCTTCCTCGCCCGCGATGGGTTCCCCGCCGCCCCGCTCGTCACCACGCCGGACGGCCTCGCCCAGATCGAGGTCGCGGGCCGGCCCGCCATGCTCTTCGCGTTCGCGGAGGGCGAGGAGCTCGAGCGGGCCGACGTCACCCCCGAGCGCTGCCACGTCATCGGGGCGCACGTGGGCCGTCTCCACGCGCTCGCCCCCCGCTTCACGGGGACGCGTACCAACCCGTACCGGTGGGCCCGCGTGGCGGAGTGGGTGAGCGAGCTCGAGCCGGACGGGGGTGGCGACCCGCTGGTGGCGCCCTCCCTCCCCATGCTCCGTCAGGAGGTGGAGGCGGCCATGACGCTCCCCGACGCGCCGCGAGGGCTCGTGCACGGGGACCTGTTCCTCGACAACGTCCTGTGGGTCGGCGACCGCGTCTCGGCGGTGCTGGACTGGGAGATGAGCTGCGTCGACGCGTTCGCCTACGACCTGGCCGTGATGGTGAACGCCTGGTGCTACGGGGAGCGGTTCGAGCCGGTCCTCGTCCGCGCGCTCCTGGCCGGCTACCGCGACGCGGTCGCGCTCGACGCCGCCACGGCCGAGGCGCTGTACGCCTACGCGCGCTACGTCGCGCTCCGCTACACCGCCTCGCGGATCCACGCCTTTCACCTGGCGGCGCTGCCGGCGGACCGGCTGGCGTGGAAGGACTGGACGCGCTACCGCGACCGGCTCGCCGCGCTGCGCGCCATGGGGGGAGGGGGCTTCCGCCGGCTGGTGGGCGCCCCGTAGCGCCCGCGGCTACAGCCCGCTCACGAACTTCCAGGCGCCGTCCTCGCGCACGAACCGCATGCGGTGGACGTCGCTGGCCTGCTTCGGGACCTCGCCGGTCCGGGTGCGGATCCGGAACCGCTCGTCGTAGAAGACGTAGGCGTCGGCCTTGCCCTCCGTGACGTCGATGCCCCGGACGTCGATCTCGAGCCGCACCGCCACCAGCTTCGCGTAGTCGCCCACGAGCCGCTGGCGGAGCTGGTCGTAGTCGACGTCGTCGCCCGGGTCGGGGGTCCCCCCGTCGTCGAAGTACTTGGACGAGACGAGGGCCATCACGGCGTCGGCGTCGCGCCGCTCCGCGGCGTGACGGTAGGCGTCGATGACCGCGACGACGGCGCGCGTGTCGGGGGTGTCGTCGATCTGGGTCCCCGGGATGCGCTTGGGCGAGCAACCGGCGAAGGCCGCGAGGGCGATCAGGCAGGCGACCGGGCGGACGGTGATGCGCATGACGTGGTTATAAAGCCTCGCCCTCGCGCCCGCGTCAACTCTCGCGGAGCGAGCGGTGGCCTCCGCTCTTCGCTTGCGGGCGGCCCCGGCCCTCCCTACAGTCCGCGCATGCCTGTCGCCAGCTTCGACGCGCTGAAGAGGTTCTTCGAGACGGCCGAGGTGGCCCGCAAGGCGACGAAGCCGCTCGCCCGCGAGGCCGAGGTGGGGCTGAACCTCGACGGCGGGAGCGCCCGCTTTCACATGGCCGCCGGCCGGCCGTCGGTCGAGGAGGGCGTCGCCCGCAACCCGGACTTCACGCTCACCCTGCCGGACGGGGCCGTGCAGCGCATCACCGCTCTCCGGAGCGACGACGTGGGCGAGTTCGGGATCGAGTTCTTCAAGCTGGTGCTGGAGAGGGATCCGGCCCTCAAGGCCACGGTGGCGATCGACGCCTCCACCGGCCAGCTCCTCTCGCACGGTTACCTGGGCGTGCTCGCCGTGGGCGGCATGAAGGTGACCTGGTGGCTGCTCAAGAACGGCGTCCGGAACCCGAAGGCGGCCATCGACCGCCTGCGCGGTCGATGACCGCGGGGTGGCGCCCGCCGGGTCGCCGAGGCCCGGCTCGCCGCGATCAGGGGGTGGGCCAGTCCCCGTCCCAGCGCACCGGGGCTCCATAGACGTCGCGCTCGAACGCACAGCGCCGGGCGGCGTCGTCGGCGGCCGCGCGCGCGCCGTCCGTCGTCGCGCCGACCGCGACTTCGCGCCAGAGGGCGATCGACTCCTCCCACCTGCCGACCCGGCAGAGCGCATCCGCCCGCATCCGCCGCCCCTCGGTCGCGAAGCTGGCGTCGGGGAGGAGGGTCAGGTCGAGGGAGGACAGGGTGCCCAGCGCGTGCGTCGGCGCCCCACGGGCCAGCTGCGCCCGCGCGAGCAGCCAGCGCGGCAGGGCGCCGTCGCTCGCGGCGAGGCGCGCCGCGGCCAGGGTGGGATCCCCGATCGAGAGCAGCCACGGCCCGGCCGCGTCGCGCGACGCGGGATCGGACGCCGCGCGGAGCCGGGCCTGGATGCCCC
>JAJYHA010000049.1 GCA_021784995.1 Myxococcales bacterium | reverse complement strand
AGTACGCGACGGCGATGAAGTTCACCCTCCTCGCGGCCGTCGTCGGGGCCCTCGCCCGCCCGGCCCTCCCGGCCCTCCCGGCGCTCGACGGGCTCCCGCGGGGCGCCGCGACCGCCGCCGCGACGCCGGCGCTCGCCGCGCTCGTGGCGGTGGTCGTCGGCACCGTCGAGTCGCTCGTCGCCCGGCTCAAGCTCGCCGCGGTGCCCGCCTACGTGGCCGCCGGCGCGGCCGCGGCGCTGGCGGCGCTCCTCGCCACCGCCTGGCGGCAGGGGGGCGCGCCGTGACCCCCCTCCTCGTCGCCTTCCTCCTCGCCGCCGGGGCGCCGCTCCTCGTCGCCACCTGGCGGACGAGCCTGCTCGGGCTGGCGCTCCAGGGCGCGCTCCTCGCGGCGATGGCGCTGGAGCGCGGCTGGCCGACCACCGCCGCGGCGGCGGCGCTCCTCGCCGACCTCCTCCTGCTGCGCACCTGGTTCGCCCCCCGCCTCCTCCACCGGATCCTCCTGGCGCAGGCGGCGCCGCGGCGGAGCGACGTGATCCCCGCGAACCTCCTCTCCTGGACGCTCGCCGGCGCCCTGGTGCTCGCCGCCTTCCAGTTCGCGGGCCTGGTCGAGCCCGCCGGCGGCGAGCCCGCGCTCCAGGTGGCGGTGGCGGCCGCCGCGCTCCTCCTCGGCCTCCTCGTCCTCGCCAGCCAGGACCGGCCCTTCGCGCAGGCGGTCGGCCTCCTCCGGCTGGAGAACGCCATCGCCCTCTTCGAGCTCGGCGGCCCGTCGGCCCCCCCGCTGCCGGTGCAGCTCGCCCTCACCTCCGTGCTCCTCCTCACCGTCCTCACCCTCGGCCGCTTCCTGCGCAGGCTCGCGGCGGCGCCGGGGACCGTCGCCGCGCCTCCGGGGGACCCCGCGTGATCGGGCTGCTCCCCGCCCTCCTCCCCGCCCTCGGGGCGCTCCTGGCGCCGCTCCCCGCCGTCCGCACGCGCGCGGTGGCGCTGCTCGGCCTCGTGGCCGCGGCCGACGCCGCGCTGGCGCTCGCCCTCGCCTTCGGCTCCCCCCCCGACGTCGCCGTCTCCCTGGGCGGCGGGTGGTTCACGCTCGACGCCACCTCCCGCCTCTTCCTCCTGGTGATCGACCTGGTCTTCCTCGGGGTGGCCGCCTACCTCTGGACGCGGGTCCGCGACACGCCCGGCTTCCGCGAGGGGATCGAGCGGCTGGTGGCGCTGGCCCTGGCCTTCATGGCGGCGGCGACCCTCGCCATCCTCTCGGCCCACCTGGTCGCCGCCTGGGCGCTCCTCGAGGTGACGACGCTGGTCGCCGTCCCCATGATCCAGCACCGCGGGAGCGCCGCGCGGCTGCGCGCCTCCTGGACCTACTTCCTCTTCTCCACCATCGGCCTGGCGCTGGCGGCGCTGGGGCTCGCCTGCATCGCGCGGGGGCTCGAGGAGGGCGGCGCCGCCCCCGGCCTCTTCCTCGACGCGCTCGCCGGGGTGGCGCGGCGGCCGCCGGGGACCTGGGCGCGGCTCGGGATCGCGCTCGTCCTCCTCGGCTACGGCACCAAGCTGGGGCTGGCGCCGATGTACACCTGGCTGCCGGAGACCTACCACGCGGGGCCGCCGGCGGTGACCGTCCTCCTCGCCGCCGTCCAGTTCAACGTCGCGCTGGTGGCGCTCCTCCGGGTCCTGCAGGTCTTCGGCCCGGCCGGCCAGGGGATCGCCGGCCCGGTGCTGGTGACCCTGGGGCTGGCCACGATGGCGGCCTCGGCGCTGGGGATCGTGGTCACCCGGAACTACACCCGCCTCATCGCCCACGCCGCGCTGACCCACGGCGGGGTGATCGCCATCGGCCTCGGCGTCGGGCCGGCGGCCGCCTACGGCGTCGTCCTCTACGCGGTGAGCAACGCCTTCATCAAGTCGATCCTCTTCCTCACCGCCGGGAAGATCGAGGCGCACTACGGCACCGAGGACGTGCGGGAGGTCTCGGGGCTCCTCCAGGACATGCCCTACAGCGGCCTCTTCTTCACCGTCGGCACCTTCGCCCTCCTCGGCCTCCCGCCCTTCGGCAGCTTCCTCGGCGAGCTGGTGATCATGAGCGGGCTCTTCGCCACCGCGCGGTACGCCGTCTTCGCCGCCTTCGGCGCCGTCCTGACCGTCACCTTCGTCGCCACCGGCCGCGCGGTCTTCCCCATGATCTGGGGCGAGCCCCGCCGCCGGGTCGACTGGGCCAGCCAGCCGCTCCCGGCCCTCCTGCCGAAGCTCTTCTTCCTCGCCTGCCTGGTGGCCATGGGGATCTACCTCCCGGCGCCGGTCAGCGAGCTCTTCCGGCGGGTCGCCGCCAGCGTGGGGGGCGGGTGACCTCCCCGACCCTCCTGGTGCCGCTCGACGGCGCCGCGCTCGCCCCGCGGGAGTTCTTCGCGGGGCTCCGCGCCGCGCTCGCCGGCGGGGCCCGGGCGGTGACCTGGTACGGCCAGCCGGCCGCCGACCCGGAGCAGCTCACCCTCACCGCGGTGCTCGAGGCCGAGGGGCGCCTGGTCGCCCTCCGCGCCGACGTCCCGCGGGCCCCCGGGTTCCACTCCCTCACCCGGAGCTTCCCGGCGCTCCACGTCTTCGAGCGGGAGATCTTCGAGGCCCACGGGGTGAAGCCCCACGACCACCCGTGGCTCAAGCCGGTCCGCTTCCCCCGCGGCGCGCCCGCGGCGCTGCTCGCCTACCCCTTCCACCGCGTCGTGGGGAGGGGCGCCCACGAGGTGGCGGTCGGCCCCGTCCACGCCGGGGTGATCGAGCCGGGCCACTTCCGCTTCACCTGCCTCGGGGAGACCGTCCACCACCTCGAGATCCAGCTCGGCTGGCAGCACCGGGGGGTGGAGCGCCTCCTGGCCGCGCGCGACCCCCGGACCGCGACGCCGCTGGTGGAGACGATCGCCGGCGACGCGAGCGTGGCCCACGCCTGGGCGCACGCCGCGGCGCTCGAGGCGCTCGCCGGCCTGGAGCCGGCGCCGGCGCTGGAGGCCTCCCGCGCGCTCGGGCTGGAGCTCGAGCGGATCGGGATGCACCTCGCCGGCCTCGCCGGCCTGACCGGCGACGTCGCCTTCCTCCAGGGGACCTCCACCTACGGCCGGCTCCGGACGACGGTGATCAACGCCACCCAGCGCCTCTGCGGGAACCGCTTCGGGCGCGGCTGGGTCCGCCCCGGCGCGCTCCGCGCCCCGGTCGACGCCGCGGGCGCCGCCGCCCTCCGGGAGAGCCTGGCGCTCGTGGAGCGGGACGTCGCCATCGCCAACGACCGGCTCCTCGCCTCGGCGAGCGTCGCCCACCGCCTCCGCGGCACCGGCACGGTGACCCGGGCCCAGGCGCTCGAGCTCGGGCTGGTCGGCCTCGCGGCGCGCGCGAGCGGCGTCGACCTCGACGTGCGCACCCGCCTCCCGGGCGCGCTCCACGCGCGCCTCCCGGTGGCCAGCGTCGTCGAGGCGGCGGGCGACTGCGAGGCCCGGGCGCGCGTCCGCCTCCGCGAGATCGACGCCTCCGTCGCCTGGATCCGGGCCCTGCTCGACCTCCACCCGGCGCTGGAGCGCGCCGCGGCCCCGGTCGGCCCCCTCGCGCCGCGCGCCCTCGCCGTCGCGGTGCGCGAGAGCTGGCGGGGCGAGGTGGTCCACGCCCTGGAGACCGACGCGGCGGGCCGCCCCTGCGCGCTGCGGATCCAGGACCCGTCGCTCCGCAACTGGCACGGCCTCGCGCTCGCCGTGCGCGGCGCCGCCATCTCCGACTTCCCGATCTGCAACAAGAGCTTCGACCTCTCCTACTGCGGGAGCGACCTGTGACCGGGATCCGGCCGTGCTGAGGGCGCTCCGCCAGCGCTGGTCGCAGGGGCGCCAGTACCTCCCCGACCTGCGGCGGGCCACGCCGCCGGGGTTCCGGGGGCTCCCGGTGCTGCGCGCCGGCGGGTGCGACGACGGGTGCCGGGGCTGCGCCGACGCCTGCCCGACCGAGGCGATCGCCCTGGCGCCGCTCACCCTCGACCTCGGGCGGTGCGTCCTCTGCGGCGGCTGCGCCGAGGCCTGCGGCGCCGGGCGGATCGAGCTCACCGGCGAGCACCGGATGGCCTCCGGCACCCGCGCCGGGCTCCTCCTCCGCGAGGGCGGCGCCCCGCCGGCGGTCGCGGTCGCCGCCGCGCTGGCGCGCCGCTTCGGCCGCTCCCTCCGCCTCCGCTCGGTCTCCAGCGGCGGCTGCGCCGCCTGCGAGCTCGAGCTGAACGCGCTCGGCAACGTCAACTTCGACCTCGGCCGGTACGGCATCGAGTTCGTGGCCTCGCCCCGGCACGCCGACGCGCTGGTGCTGAGCGGCCCGCTCACCGCGGCGATGCGCGACGCGCTCGAGCTCTGCTGGGCGGCGATGCCGGCGCCGCGCTTCGTCGTCGCCTTCGGCGCCTGCGCCATCTCCGGCGGGCCCTACGCGCGCTCGGAGGCGCTCGACCGCGCCTTCCTCGACCGGGAGGTGCCGTCCCTCTACCTCCCCGGCTGCCCGCCCCACCCGCTCACCTTCATCGAGGGGATCCTCGATCTCCTCGGCATCGACCTGCGCCCTCGCCCGGAGCGCGCGGCCGGCGATCCCTAGAAGGTGGGCGGCGCGCCGGCGTCCCTCGTACGGGTGTGAAACACCCCGGCCGGGGAGATCGGTGACCCGGACGCACCCAAGTTAGCTACCTCGCAACGGTCCGCCACCACGGACCGTTTCGGTTTTTTCGCGCAGGACATGCGCCTCTTGCTCGCGATCAATGCGAGCAATCCTGCTCGCGACCTCATCATCGGTCCACCTGTGCGGGCCTGTGGGCGCCCGCGAAAGGAGGCCCGACATGCTGGCCCCGTCCGCGGTGACCGAGTCCCCCAGCCTCTCCCGGCGCGACTTCATCAAGGTCTGCACCATCGCCGCCGGCGCCGTGGGGCTCCCGGCCTGGGCGGGCGAGAAGATGGCCGAGACCGTCGCCTCCGGGAAGAAGCCCTCGGTCATCTGGCTCCACTGGCAGGAGTGCACCGGCTGCACCGAGTCGCTCCTGCGCTCCGCGCACCCCGACCTCGGCACCCTCATCCTCGACCTGGTCTCGCTCGACTACCACGAGACCCTCTTCGCCGCCGCCGGCCACCAGATCGAGGACGCCCTCGAGCAGGCCGTCGCCCAGCACGCCGGCAAGTTCATCCTCGTCATCGAGGGCGCCATCCCCACCAAGGACGACGGCATCTACTGCCGCGTCGCCGGCCGGACCGCCATGGAGACCACCGCCCGCCTCGCCGAGAAGGCCGGCGCCATCGTCGCCATCGGCTCCTGCGCCTCCTGGGGCGGCATCCCCTCCGCCTCCCCCAACCCCACCGGCGCCGTCGGCGCCCCCCAGTTCCTCAAGGGCAAGACCGTCGTCACCCTCCCCGGCTGCCCCGCCAACCCCTACAACCTCCTCGGCACCGTCCTCCAGTTCGCCACCTTCGGCACCCTCCCCAAGCTCGACGACAAGGGCCGCCCCCTCTTCGCCTACGCCCGCGTCATCCACGAGGACTGCCCCCGCCGCGCCCACTTCGACGCCGGCCAGTTCGCCCAGCAGTTCGGCGACGCCGGCCACCGCAGCGGCTGGTGCCTCTACAAGCTCGGCTGCAAGGGGCCCCAGACCCACGCCAACTGCTCCCTCCTCTCCTACTGCGAGGTCCCCGGCGCCTGGCCCATCGGCATCGGCCACCCCTGCGTCGGCTGCACCGAGCAGGGCATCGCCTTCCACGTCCCCATCAGCAACAACCTCCCCATCGACAAGCCCACCGCCCCCATGGCCTACCCCGGCGTCGGCCCCGCGCAGGGCGGCGCCTCCGCCGTCGCCGCCGGCGTCGCCGGCCTCGCCGTCGGCGCCGCCATCGGCGCCGGCTTCGTCGCCTCCCGCAAGCTGTCGAAGGACGGGGAGCAGTAAGAGGGCCCGCGCCCTCCCCGGAGGAGACCCGCCATGGAGATCACCCGCCGCAACCTCCTCAAGACCGCCGCCGTCGCCGGGGCGGTCGCCGCCGTCGCCGACGTCGCCGAGGCGCGGGAGGAGCACCACGCCGCGCCCGACGACGTGGGGATGCTCTACGACTCCACCCTCTGCGTCGGCTGCCGCGCCTGCCAGACCGCCTGCAAGGTGGCCAACGGCCTGCCGCCCGACGCCCGCGACGCGAGCGGCGGCGAGTACGACGCCCCGCTCGACCTGAACGCCACCACCAAGAACATCATCAAGCTCGCCACCGACGGCCCCGCCTCCACCTACATGAAGATGCAGTGCATGCACTGCGTCGACCCGGCCTGCGTCTCCGTCTGCATGATGAAGGCGCTCCACGTCATCGAGGACGGCACGGTCGCCTACGACGTCTCCCGCTGCGTCGGCTGCCGCTACTGCCAGATCGCCTGCCCGTTCAACGTCCCCAAGTTCGAGTGGTCCAAGTCGCTGCCGGTCGTCCAGGACCCGAAGATCGTGAAGTGCGAGCTCTGCCGCCACCGCAAGGAGGGGCCGGCCTGCTGCGAGGTCTGCCCGCGCGGCGCGGTGATCTACGGCAAGCGGACCGCCCTCCTCGCCGAGGCCCGGCGCCGCATCGCCGCGCAGCCGGGGAAGTACTTCGAGGACCGCGTCTACGGCGAGGTCGAGGGGGGCGGCACCCACGTCCTCTACCTCTCCCCGGCCGGCGTCTCCTTCCAGGCGCTCGGCCTGCCGGCGCTGCCCTCGCGCCCCGCGCCGGAGCTCTCGGAGACCATCCAGCACGGCATCTACCAGGGCGCGATCGCCCCGATCGCGCTCCTCGCCGCCTTCACCATCACCGCCCGGCGCGCCCGCCGCGCCTCCAACGAGGAGGACCGCACATGACGACCGCACGCGCTCGACCGATCGGGGGCCCGATCTTCACCCCGTTCTCGAAGTTCCTCGTCCTCCTCCTCGCGCTCGGCGCCCCGGTGCTCGCCGCCCGCTTCGTCCTGGGGCTCGGGGCGACCACCGCCATGAGCGACGGCTACCCCTGGGGGATCTGGATCGCGGTCGACGTCGTGGTCGGCACGGGGCTGGCGAGCGGCGGCTACGCCCTCGCGCTCCTCGTCTTCGTGCTGAACCGCGGCCGCTACCACCCGCTGGTCCGCCCCGCCCTCCTCACCAGCCTCCTCGGCTACTCGGCCGCCGGCCTGGCGGTCGTCTTCGACCTCGGGCGCTACTGGAACCTCTGGAAGGTCCCGCTCATGCCGTGGAACTGGAACGGCAACTCGATCCTCCTCGAGGTCGCGCTCTGCATGATGGCCTACACCGCGGTCATCGCCCTCGAGCTCTCGCCGGCCTACCTCGAGCGGCTCGCCGAGCGCGGGGGGCCGGGGGCCGCGGCGCGGGCGGCGCGCTGGGGGCCGCGGATCGAGCGGGCGCTGCCCTTCGTCATCGGGCTGGGGATGGTCCTGCCGACGATGCACCAGTCGTCGCTGGGCTCGCTGCTCCTCGTCGCCGGGCTGAAGGTCCACCCGCTCTGGTACACCGGCCTCCTCCCGCTGCTCTTCCTCCTCACCGCCCTCTCCATGGGCTACGCGATCGTCTACGTGGAGACCATCTTCGCCGGCGTCGGCTTCCGCCGGCCGGTGGAGGTGAAGCTCCTCGGCTCGCTCGGCCGCGTGGTCTCCGGCACCCTCCTCGCCTTCCTCGTGGTCCGCCTCGGGGCGCTGGCGGCCAGCGGCCGGCTCGGGCTCACGCTGACCAGCGGCCGGCTCTCCTTCTTCTTCTGGGCGGAGACGCTCCTCCTCCTCGCCGGGGCGATCCTCTTCCTCCGCCCGGCCGCCCGGCACGACGCCGGCGTCCAGCTGCAGGCCGCCCTCCTGGCGCTCGCCGGCTCCGCCCTCTACCGGGTCGACGCCTTCCTCGTCGCCTTCGACCCGGGGCCGAGCTGGCGCTACTTCCCCTCGCTCGGCGAGATGGCGGTCACCGTCGGCCTCGTGGCCACCGAGACGCTCCTCTACCTCGTGGCGGTGCGCCGCCTCCCCATCCTGGCGGGCGCCGGGCAGCTGCCGCCGAGGACCACCCCGGCCGGCGCCGTCGCCGGCGCGGCCGGTGAGGGGGCCCGGCCATGAGCACGCGCGTCACGATCGACCCGATCACCCGCATCGAGGGGCACCTGCGGATCGACCTGGAGGTGGAGGGCGGCGCGGTCCACAAGGCCTACTCCAGCGGCACGATGTGGCGGGGGATCGAGGTGATCCTCCAGGGG
>JAJYHA010000497.1 GCA_021784995.1 Myxococcales bacterium | reverse complement strand
TGTCGAAGGCGGCCGTGACGTCGAGCGCGGTGTACTGCGTCCCGCCGGAGCGCTCCCCGACCACGGCGACGGTGCGGAACTCGTTCTGCTGCTTCCGGCCGTCGAGGGCGTTGCCGGATCCGGGCGAGCCGTCCACCCACACGACCCGCGCCATGACGTTGCCGTCCACCATGTACTGGTGGTTGAGCATCGTGTCCCTCAGCCGGGGGAGCAGGTCGGGGGGCAGGAAGCCCCAGAGCTCCTCGCCGGTGCCGTCGAGGGTGGCCAGCGCGACGCAGTCCTCGTCGCTGCCGGAGGTCGTGTCCGGTCCGCCCGCGTCGAAGGCGTGCAGGAACCCGTCGTTGCTGCCGACCAGCACGGCGGCCTCGCGCGTGCTGCTCGCCGTGCGCCAGGCGCGGTAGGCGTCGACCTGCGGCGACGAGGCCTTGCAGCCACCGTACGCGTCGAGGTCGGTCTGGTAGCCCAGGCCGTACCGCTCGTTCGACGTGAAGCCGTACAGGGTGCGGACGCACTGGTTCTCGGCGCCGATGTTGCACAGCGGCTCGCTGGTGGGCTGGTGGACCAGCACCGGCGAGGAGTGGAACACGTCGCCCAGCTTGTAGAACGACGGGGGGGAGCCGCTCGTCGGGCTCGCCATGGCGTCGTTGGCCCGATCGCGCTCCTCGCCGCTGTAGTTCGAGCCGCTCCCGCTGCCGATGACGCACGAGGTCGTGCCGCTCGCCAGGGTGTTGCTGGTGGCGCTGGTGCCGTTGCTCGGGTTCCCGGGCCCGGCGCAGCCGTCCCCGTCCTGGTCCAGCACGTCCCAGCCGCGCGCGAAGAGGATCACCTGCTGCGCGCAGTAGGTCGACCAGTTCCCCGCCACGGTCACGGGGCAGGCGGGCAGGGGGCTGGCGCCGCAGAGTCGCGCCATCGACTCCATGCTGGAGCACCAGGCCTGGCTCAGGTTCATGTAGGGAGCGAGGACCGCCGCGTTCTTCGTCTCGAGCTCGTACGCCGTTCCGTCGGGGAGGGCCGTCCAGAGGTTGCGGGGCGTCTTCCCGGCGGCGTACAGCGTGTACGGCGCGACGTTGCCCGGGTCGTTGTGCTCGGCCGCCGTGCGGTAGCCGGGCGCGCCGGGGGTGGAGAGCACCTGGCCGGCGTCCCAGAACATGTGGGCCGGGACGTTGCCGGAGCCCTTCTTGTACCAGTTGCCCGTCACCGGATCCTCGGTGACCTCGTCGCAGTCGGCGTCGACGAGGAAGCTGCCGGTGCAGATGTTGTAGCCCGCGGGCGTCGTGTCGCCGTTGAAGTTGGCCATGACCGTCTTGCCCCGGCAGCGGACCAGCTGCGTGGGGTCGGTGGGGTCGGGCTTCTTGGCCGGGTTGCAGCCAGCCGCCGCCTCGTCGAACAGCATCCACTCGAACACGTGGCCCTCCCAGGTCGCCTTCTGGTTCGGCCGGAAGCGCGTGATGAAGGCCTTGGTGTTGGCGGCGTTGATGGTGGTGAGGGCGGTCGCGGCCGGCGATCCGAAGGAGGTCGAGGTGTTCGACACCTGGGCGATGGCCTGGGCCACGCCGGCCGCCAGGCCCTCGCCGTCGGCCGCGTTGCTGTACGACCCGCCGCTCATGTTGGCGGTCGCCTGCAGGATGGTCTGCGCCTTGCCGGGCGGGAGGTTGAAGCTGACGGCGCTCACCATCAGCGTCTGCATCCCGTTGAAGTCGGAGGGCCGGAGGTCGTTGCTGTGCAGCCAGTCGGCGACGCGCGGCAGGTACGACGGGGGGCTGGTGCCGGCGGACGGGCTGCAGCAGGCGCTGGTGGTGGTGCCGCTGCAGGTGGTGTTCGGGCCGCAGTTCACGGGGAGCTTGTAGATGGCGTCGTCGTAGGTCCGGATCGTGTACGGGAAGGTCATCTCGCCGTTGGGCGAGCCGTCGGTCACGATGATGATGGCGTTCTTCTGGCAGCTCCAGCAGACGGAGGTCGTGGCGCCCGTCACCCAGGAGGCGTTCATGAGCCCGCGGGAGGTCTGCGCGAACTGGCCGAGTTCGTAGGACGAGCTCCCGAAGTCGGTGGTGTAGGTGTTGGGCTGCGTGAAGTACTGGCCGACGTGGAAGAGGCCGGTCGCCATCGGCGTGCCGCCGCTCTGGAGGGCGGGCAGGGTCGTGGGCCAGTTCCGGTGGTTGAGTGCGTCCAGGATGGTCTGGCGGGCCGTGACGAACGCCGGCGGGTTGACCGGGTAGGAGTCGGCCTGGCTGGGGCCGAGGGGCACGATGATGGCGGCGCCGTTGCCGATGGCGCTCGACACGTAGGACATGCCCATCCGGAGCTGATCGGTGGGCGCCGTGGCGTTGGGGTCGATCCACGCGACCTGCTTGATGACCTTGCGGGCCGACATGAACTTGGGCGGGTCCGCGTTCAGCCACCCGCCCGAGAAGAGGGCCGTGGCCGTCCCGCCGCCCGAGTGGGTGTGGGTGGTGGTCGTGCCCGTGCACGCCCTGCTGCTGCCGCTCCCCGTGGTGTTGTTGGTGGTGTAGGCGGCGATCCAGCTCCTGTAGAAGTAGAAGCCGGGCGCGCCCGCGGCGGTGAGGCAGCTGGTGCAGTTGGGCAGGGTGCCGGTGAAGGTGACGGTCTCGTTGGCCTTCGTCGTGCAGTTGAAGTCGCCGTAGGTGAAGGTGACGGTGCAGGGGTTCGCGGTCGGCGTCGCGGAGGTCTCGCTCCAGGAGCCGTACCGGTAGACCTGGGCGGGCTGGAACAGGCAGGCGTTCCCGGTGCACCCCGCCCCCCAGGTCGGCTGATCGACCAGCCCGTTCGACGCGGTCCCCAGGCCGGGATCGACCAGCGTGCTCCTCGGGACGTAGCCGGTCATCCAGGCGAGGTTCGCGTTGCCGCCCACGCTGCACGTCCCGTCGCCGTTCACCGTCCCCGCCGTCGTCGGCGCGCTGACCGTGGCGAAGGTCGGCCACTTGCACGTCGGGAGCGCGCTCCCGTCGCCCCAGGCGTTCGCGTCGCCGCACTGCGGGATGTTCTGCATCGAGCCGGAGACGTCGAGCAGGAACATCACGTTCGACGGCCCGACGGGCAGCGTGAAGAACTTCTCGTCCCCCGCGACCGGGTTGTTGAGCGTGCTCTGGAGCGAGGTGGTGACGTTGTCGCAGGCCGGGCCGCCGTCGGACCGCAGCGGGAGGAGGAGCAGGGCGGCGCCCGTCAAGGACAGCGAGCTCAGGATCCTGGCGCGACGCATGCGTGCTCTCCTGGACGGCGTGTCGGGAGTCGCCGCGCCGCGGCGCGGCTCCAGTCGCGGGACGGCGTCCGGGAGGCCGAGACCCCCGGCCGGAGGCGGCTGGCTAGAGGCCATACTGGACGGCGAACTCGACCTCCGCCTGACGGCCGTCCGCCTGGGTGCAGTGGACGACGACTCGGTACGCCTGGATGGCGTCGCCGACGCGGTTGGTGAGGTCGCTCACGCGGTAGGAGGAGCCGACGGTCAGCGGGTCGAGCCGGATCACCTGGACGTTGTTGATCCAGGTCTGCGTCCCGGAGTTCCAGTGGGCGCTGTCGCTGGGATCGTCGCCGTAATGGCCGCCCTGGACGCGGCTCTGCGAGGCGCCGTCGAGGAGGACGTTGAGCGGCTGGACCGTGACGCCGTGCGCGCCGAGCAGCTTCCACTGGCTCATGAGCAGCGACCGCCCCGCCTCCACGCACGAGGTGACCGCCGCCTCCTTGCGCTGCGCGATCGAGCCGGCGACGTCGCGCGACGCGAAGTTCACGACGGCCACCGCGGCGACGGTGACGACCAGCACCACGATCACCGCCATGACGAGCGCGCTCCCGCGCGCGGGTCCCCTGCGTCGCATCGTCATCCTCCTCCGCAGTTGCCCGCCGTGCCGGTGCAGGCGCCGCTCGTGTAGGTCGGGTCGTAGGTGGGGAACACGGCCACCCGGTCCTCCAGGTTGGGCGTGTAGATCGAGCTCTCGAAGACCATCCGCCGGTAGCCCGCCTCGCCCGGCACCGCCGGGCGGTTCAGCGACGCGGGCACCGCGGCGTCGGGGACCTTCGGATCGGTTCGCGGCGACCGCACCGTGATCGCGACGCGCACCGCGCGGATGTTGGCGGGGTGGTGCGAGGTCCGCGACGGATCGAGCGTGGGGGTGGAGAGGGCGGGGATGCCGAGCGCGGGGGTGAAGTCGATGCCGGTCGCGCTGGCATCGAGCGGGACGCCCGGCGTCGTCCCCGCGGCCTGCCCCAGCGCGGGGTCGGCGAGGGGGAACAGGTAGCCGACCTGCAGATCCTCCACGTCCGGGGCGACCACCGCGAAGATGGGCCCGTTGGCGTCGCTCAGGCCCTGGTCGAGCATGAGGTAGGGGCGCGTCCCCGGCGTCTCCCACGGCTGGACCTTGCCGGTCGTGTCCACCGCGGCGACGAAGTAGCGGTAACGGTCGATCTTGAAGGCGCGCCGGAGGCCCGAGCCGAAGCAGGGCTGCTCGGTGAGGAGCGCGTTCTGGTTCGGGAAGTCGTAGGGCAGGCCGGGGTCCGGCGCCAGCGTGACCTGGACCTGGGCCGGGTTGGACGCGTTGACCGAGCCGACGGTGACGTACGCCCAGAGCCACTGGTTGGCGGCGCCGTAGCACATGATCTGCAGGATCTGGCCGGCCTTCAGGCCGATCACGGGCCCGACCAGGGTGAGGGTGCTCGCGCTCACGCCGCCGGTCAGGTCGTGCGCGAACATCGGATCGCGCGTGTAGAAGACCAGCTCGTCGGGCCCGGCGACGCTGTCGCGGCAGGCGACGGGGGTGGCGCACTGGTAGCCGCCGAAGCGCGCCTGGTCGCCGAGGGGCAGGCGGTCCATGACGGTGCTCGCCTGGCCCAGGTCGAAGACGAAGGTCGGCTCGAGGCCATAGCCGGCCGTGCGGAGGCCGTCCGTCAGCTCGCCCAGCGCCACGCGGGCGGTCTCCTGCATGTCGCGGTCGTCCTTGCCGGTCTCGAAGAGGCGCTGGCCGCCGAACAGGAGCGACACCGCCGCCGCGACGACGATCACGGAGACGGTCACCGCGACCAGGAGCTCGACCAGGGAGAAGCCGCGGGCGCGCAGGGCTGGCATCAGTTGGAGGCCGCCGGGTTCCGGAGGACGGTGAGGAGCACGATGCGGCGCCCGACGCCGTTGCGCTCCCACCGCACGACGACGGCGACGCGCCGCGCGTTGAGCACGCCGCCGGGGCTGTAGTCCACCTCGGCGACGTTCCAGTAGCGCGTGAAGCCGAGCCCCTGGACGGTCGCCGTCGGGAGGCCGAGCCACGTGTAGGGGGCGCCCTGCGACTCGAGCTCGGACTCCTGGTGGTCGAAGACGAAGGATCCCACCGGCTGCTCGAAGGTGCCGCTCGAGTCGGCGTAGTCGGCGTCGTTGGCGGGGGCGGCGTTCGTGAGCCGCGGGTCGTTCGTGAAGTCCCACATCTGCATCTGGCTCACCAGGTCCTGCGCGATGGCGGTGGCGCGCGTCATGACGCGCGCGTCGGCGCCGGTGCGGATGCCGACCCCGTGCAGCGCGAGCAGGCCGAGCGAGCCCACCAGGAGCACGCCCATGGCCGCCATGGCCTCGATGATGGTGAACCCCGCCGCGCGTCCGCGCCTAGCCATTGTGGAACGTCCTCACGGAGCCGGTCGTCGTGGTGACGACGAACGTGCTCGTGGTGAACGTCGAGGGGTCGGTGGCGAGGCCCGGCGCGTAGATCGAGAAGCTGGCGCCGTTGGCGTCGCCGGAGGTCGTCCCGGCGGCCTGGTAGAAGGTGGCGCGCCCGCGCGAGTCGAAGACGACCGCGCCCCGGTGATCCCCGCCCGTGTTGCAGAACGAGCACGCGAGGTTGGTCGTGATGCGGTCGTAAGGGAAGGGGAGGTTCAGGACGCCGAGGCCGGTCGCCGGCCCCACGTTGACCCCCTGCGGCAGGTCGAGCGTGGTGACGAGCTGGCCGTTGGGCGTGGTGGCCAGGACGCTCGGGTCGTAGTTGTCGAAGTTCAGCGGCGCGACGGCGTTGAAGAGCGAGAGGTTGGTGGAGGTGTCGTCCTGGAGGACGATCACCCGTCCCTGGGAGCCGCTGCCGCGGTAGTCGGGGAAGAGCAGCACCGCCACGGGGAGGCCCGACGCCAGGGCCTGCATGCGGGCCGCGTGGATCAGCGACTGCAGCTCGGCGCCGACGCCGTTGAAGGTGGCGCGGGGCCGCGAGCGGCTCATGGCGTCGAACGCCAGGGTCGCCAGCACGGCCATGATGGCCACCGCCGTGACGAGCTCCAGGACGGTCAGGCCGCGAGCACCGGATCGACGCACCTCGTCACCTCCACCCGCTGGCGTTGCAAGCTCCGTGCGCCGGGCGCGTGCCGGACACCCGCGCAACACCGCGATCCAAGGGCGATCTCTCCGGGGTGAGGTGCGCTCCCGCCCGGCGCCCACATGAAAACGTTGCAGCACCCGATACTGCTTGCGGAAGGGGCGCCTCTACCGGAGGTCGCGGCGCGAGAAGGCGATCGAGGCCAGGGCGACGGCGAGCGCCGCGTAGGCGAGGCCGTAACCGGCCGCCGTCACGGCCGAGGCCGGGACGGGACGGTGGTAGATCACCGCGTCGTCGAGCGTGAGCGCCGCCAGGTTGGGGACGACGTACCAGAGCGCCTTCGCGAGCCCGGCGCTCGCGCCGGTCGAGAGGGCACGCACCTCGTTCGAAAGGTGGCCCGCGATCGCGAGCGCCAGGGTGAAGATCGATGCGAGCGTGGTGCTGGTGAGCGACGAGAAGAGGACGGCGACGGCGGCGACGACCAGCAGCTGGAGCGCGATCCCGGCGAAGGCGGCCAGGAGCGCCGTGTCGAGGGGCCTGGCGGAGCCGGCGTCGAGCACCAGCACGACGGAGAGCGCCGCCGCCATCACCGCCAGGTTGCCGAGGAGGACGGCCGAGAGCCCGAGGTACCTGCCGACCACGTAGCCGGTGCGCGAGACGGGCTTCGCGATCACGGGGTAGATGACGCGGCGCTCGATGTCGCCCGCGACGAGGCCGGCGCCGAGGAAGGCCGCCAGCAGCGTCCCGATCAGCTCCATGCTCGACAGCCCCAGGTCGGAGATGACGCGGTGCATCTCCCCGAGCGTGAGCTCCGAGACGAAGTAGCTGGTCGCGACGAGGAAGAGGCCGAAGAGGAGCAGGTTCACCTGCACCTTGCGGCGGAGCGCCTCGCGGACGGTGATGGAGGCGATGGCGAGGAGGGTCATCGGGGGAGGTACTTCCCGGCGTACTCGGGGTGCACGCCGGGCTCGTCGCTGGTGGGGACCCGGACCGGCCGCGCGAACCGGAAGGGGTGCGCCGTGGAGTGGACGCGTCCGTCGCGGTCGATGGACCAGGAGCCGCCGAAGGGATCGGGCGGCACCGCGGCCAGGAAGCCGTCGCGGACGAGGAGGTGGACGGTGAGGGGCAGGAGGCCGAAGCGCTCCCGGTAGGCGGCGACGGCGTCGTCGAGCGGGGCGGCGACGCGCTCCAGCTCCGCCTGCTCGATCTGGCTGTCGATCGCCTTGCGCGACTCGGGGTCGGTCACGTGGGCGCGCACCGAGCGCAGGAACTGGAGCGCCGCGTCGGCGCGCCGTCCCTTGACGTACATCGCGAGCGCGCTCTGGCGCAGGTGCTCGGGCGCGCCCGGGACGCGCGCCGCCTGCTCCACGAAGCGGCCCGCGGCCGCGAAGTCGCCGTCGTAGTAGAAGGCGTTGAAGGCCCGCAGGTAGGGGAGGATGTAGCGGTCCGGGACGTTCCGCATCCCCTTCTCGAGCAGCGCGTTCGACTCGGCGACGCGGTGGACGCTGCCCAGGATGGTCCCGCCGACCTGGTAGGCGTAGCCATGGGCGGGGTCGAGATCCGTGACGAGGTCGAGGACCGGGTGGAGCCTCTCCCAGCCGCGCCGGTTGGACTCCAGGTCGCCGATGTACTGGACGGCGCGGAGGTAGTAGGCGTTGGCGACCAGCGTGGGGTGGCCCAGCGAGGCCCAGCGGAGCACGCGCGCCGACGGCACCATGGCGATGTCGTAGGGCGCGTCCCTCGGGTCGGGCAGGCGGCTCGCCGCCCAGGCGGTCGCCGCCGCCAGGAGCACCGCCGTCGAGAGCTGTAGGCTGCGGCGCAGCATGAGCGCAAGAGGGCCGCGCGAAGCGATCTTCGCGCGGCCCGTGAGCATAGCGCAACCGTCTCGCGGCGCTAGAAAGCGTTGTCGTTGGGGCCCCGGATGACCTGGCCCCAGGGGCCG